>JABHYP010000405.1 GCA_018656855.1 Candidatus Latescibacterota bacterium
ATATTCGTTGCATTGAAATTTGTCATCATTTATGTCGGTCAGGTCAATATTAAAGAAGTTGTACGATCTGAATCCTTTGTAACGAAATATTGCGGTATGCCAGAATACCGGGTCATCAGTCCACATATCGCCGCGCCATACGAAACGGCTCAGACAGCTTCCATTAAGATCTACTTTTATACTGTCAAGAGCATGAGCATGTATCTGGCAAGTTAGCAGCAAAAGCACCGTGAATAATAAGATATTCTTTTGAATTAGAATTCCCGCATTTCCAATTGCAGGGGGAACCTGTCCCTGGCTATTAACATAAGCTTTGCCTATTAAAGTTAAAATACTGTTCCTTCCCCAAAATTCTTTTAATTATTTACACTGTCCCTTTAGCCATCGCTCACGTGTACAGTTCGGATCAGACCACTCATGACCTATTCCTTCGGCTATTTTCTGGATATGATCATATGCTGGTTTCCAGAGATTTTTGTCACTGATATGTTCCAGAGAGAAAGTTTTCCATGGTTCAAGCTGCACAGAGGCCTTGATAAGTGATTCGTGATCGAGGAGTCCGGTACCCATAGGGATTTCATCGATGTGTGAAACGAGCACATTATTCTGAACTTTTACATCTTTGACATGAATAGAACCGATGCAGTCACCGAGATATCCGATTGCCTTTTTTATAAAAATCCCGGACTCATACACTCTTTGCGATGTCATGTGGTTAACCGGATCAAAGCAAATCCTTAAAAACTGTGAGTCAACACGCTCAACAAACTCTTTCATTCGCTCAATATTATTGACAATAGTCCATTGAGTTGTTTCGGGACAGAGTAAACAACCGGCATCCTCGGCATAAGGGGCAAGTTCGCGTGTGTACTTTATCAGAATATCGAGCGCCTTTTGAGTGTGATTATCGGGATGATGCATGTAGGTGCTTTCCGTATGCATGCTCCCGACAGAATAACCGAGGTGTGGGCATCCGAGCTTTCCCGCTATCCTGAGCGCTGTAATCATTGCTTTTCGGTGCTCTCTATGCTGTTCCGGGTCAGGGCGGAAAGCGGCATGGCCGAGCCAGAAAGGGCCCATCACGAGCCCGGCTTCAGCAACAATATCCTTCGCGTAATTTATGTCATCTTCTGTGGCATCCAGGGGCCCGGCTATACCGGCTACACGATATCCGATATCATAAATGAACTTTGCTTCTTCCTTATTTATTTTCCCCAGAGGATACCTGAGTCCGTCATCCCAGCTAAGTCTCATAGAACATCTCCATGAAATTAATATTGTTTGTCTGGTTTCCGTATAACGCTCTTACTCTTTCCCGGATCACAGTTAGTAATCTAGACAGCTTATAACTGTATGCAAAATATAATCATAAATAATACATGTCAAGAGAATAGCAGATTAGATCAATGCTGAAAAATTAGAAGAATAAATCTTGTCTGAACTGCTGATACCTGTGATTAAATGATTGCCATGATGCTGTACTTCATGGTCGATTTCTCTTATCAGGGTTATCATTATATCATACCCATCAGCGGTTCAGATTTATTAAAAAAGATGTTCAAAATCCGTAACCCGCTCCCTGTCATTGCGAGTGAACGGAGTGAGCAAAGCAATCTCAGGATTATATAAGATATGATATTGCTTCGGTAATACCTCGCAATGACTGTGCCTGATTTGAGCTGAATACGTAACGTATTTATGAAGATAACCACGAAGCTATAACAAAAGGCACTTACATAAATTCTCATAAGTGCCTTAATATATGGAAGATAACTTGGAGGCGCCTTCCGGATTTGAACCGGAGAATGGAGGTTTTGCAGACCTCTGCCTTACCACTTGGCTAAGGCGCCTGAATGCTCGCCTGTTGAAAATAAATCTAACGAATTATTGCTTTTAAGTCAATAAGTATTTCCTTACAAAGTCCCCCTCTATTTATTAAAGAGAAGGGGCTTCAGTGGGTGAGTTTATAAGCTAATTACTAGGTGTTAACGTTCTGTTAACTTTAAACCTGAAACTACAAACTATAATCCTATTTATTAAGTAATTCATCATAAATTATTTGTGCCCGTTTCATGCCGATACCCGGAGTTTCGGCAATCTCCTGAACCGAAGCTTTTTTTACGGCGGTGACCGAACCGAAATATTTGATAAGCGCCTGTGTCATAACTGTGCCAACTCCGCTGATTCTGGTAAGCGAGGACGAGATAGTCCGTTTCTGTCTGAGCTTCTGTTGGTAGGTAATTGCAAATCGGTGGGCTTCGTCACGGATACGCTGAAGGAGATGGAGTGACGAGGATGTTTTTGGAATATTCTGGGCGTCAGGCGCTCCCGGCAGAAAAACCTCTTCGAGCCTTTTTGCCAGCGCGGCGACCGGTTGTTTTTGAAGGCCGAGTCTGTTCAAAACCTTGAGAGCGCTTGAAAGCTGTCCTTTGCCGCCGTCAACGAGCAAAAGATCGGGGAGTTCCTTTTTTTCCTCTATACGCCGGGCGAAATAGCGTTCAACAACCTCCCGCATGCTCATGAAATCGTCGATGTAATCAACAGTTTTAATTTTGAAATGGCGGTACTCTCTTTTTTCGGGTTTGCCATTATTGAAAAAGACGAGGGATGCGACTGTGTCTGTGCCCATGAGGTGTGAGATATCGATACAGGCGATTGTCCGCGGCGGTTTTTTCAGCTTCAGGTCGCGCTTGAGAGCCAGGATGACACCGGCGACAGCGTCCCTTGCGCGGTCACGTTTCTCTATCGTTTCCCTGAGTATCAATTCGGCGTTCATGGCGGTCATTCTAAGAAGCCTTGCTTTTTCTCCGCGTTTCGGATATACGAATTCGACCCCGCCATTACGGTGTTCGGAAAGCAGTGTCCGGATATTTTCAGTGTCTTCCGGCGCTGTGGTAAGATGAATCTCGGGCGGGATCCACGATGCCCTAAGATAGTATTGTGTTAGAAAAGCGGCTGACATTTCCGGCGTCGATGTGTACTGTACGCCGCTCATCATGTAATCTTTTTTCCCGAGGATATTGCCTTCACGTATTTCCATGATGACCACACAGGCTTCTTTGTCTATGACATAGTAGTTCACTACATCCCATTCGCCGGTGAGGCGTGCAGTTGAAAAGGCTTTGCTGCGTTCGCTTATCTTCCTAATAGCTTCGATGCGGTCTCGAAGCTCAGCGGCACGTTCAAATTCGAGAGCGTGGGAAGCTGTTTTCATCCTCACTTTAAGATTTCGGATAACCTCGTTATTATGGCCCTGAATGAAATGGTAGGCATCCTCGATATACCGCCTGTAATCATCGAGGCTTATATACCCCATACAGGGGCCACTGCAACGTTTTATCTGATAGTTCAGACAGGCTCTTTCAATCTTTTTCGATGGGAGTTTCTGTCTGCATAAACGGATTGGAAAAATAGTATGAACGATTTTAAGCGTTCTCCGGACAGCTTTCACATCTGTATAGGGTCCGAGATAACGTGCCCCGTCATCCCTGATTGTTCTCGTTAAAAAAATACGGGGAACAGCTTCTCTGGTAATTTTAATATATGGGTATCGCTTATCGTCTTTCAGGCGGACATTGTACTTCGGCTGTTTCGCCCGCGCGAGGTTCGCTTCGGTGACAAGAGCCTCGATCTCCGAACCGGTTACTATAAAGTCAAGGTCTGCGGCCTGTGACATCAGCCAGGGCACCTGAGGCCTTCCGTCGCCATCCTCCCGAAAATAGGAAAGAACACGGCTGCGAAGGTTTTTCGCTTTCCCGACATAAATAATTTCCCCGTCAGAATTCAGCCACATATACACACCGGGATTGTCCGGGAGGATTTCAGCTTTTTCTCTGAGTAATTTATGAAAGGTTGTCATAATTACAGGTCCAACAGCTCAGTATTCATCGTTAAAAGATCAAGAAGGACGATAGTGGAACGTTCAGTTAGCCATGAACAGCTCTCGCCGGGATTAACCACGAGCGGCTTTCCCGGGCGGATATCAATTTCATGCAGATGGCCGTAAACAACAACATCCATATCTTTCCGCTCAAGGTACTTGTCAAGATAATCAGGCTCATGCATTACAGCAAACCGCTTGCCGGAATGGACAAATTCATACGGTGGTTCGTGCAGGTTCCCGATGGAGGAGTAAAGTTTCGTAAGTCCATTCTTTTCGCCGTCGTTATTTCCAAATACACCGATTAGCGGACAGGCGAGTTTTCCGAATTCGCGGGCGGTAAAAGGAGCGATAAAATCACCCCCATGAACCACAAGTGAACATCCGGCTTTATTGAACTCCGAGACAGCTTTTCGAATATTGGTTCGGTGGTCATGAGAATCGCTGATTATACCTACAATATTTTCTTTCAGCACGGTTTTTCCTCTTGTATTATTTTTTATATTTTACAACATTCTTTTTTTTTGCTTGACAATGTAACAAAAATATAACAGAATTGCAGAAGAAGCGACAGGATTTATCCATTTTTTGTATTAATCTTTTAATGTGAAAATTGCTGATGATTGACAGAGACAAACACAGTGAAAACCCTGAAGGTTATTATGAGTGCGGCATTCGTGAACTCGATTCAGGAAATATTAAAAAGGCGATACAGGCTTTTGAAAAAGCCATTAAAGTCAACCCCGGCGATCCAAGGCCTTACAGCAACCTCGGTATAGCGTACGAACTTGACAAGGATTATAAAAAAGCTCGTGCAGCGTACGAAAAGGCCATTGAAATCAATCCGGCAAATCCATCAACATTAAACAATCTTGCCGGCCTTTCGCTTCTTGAGGGGCATCCTTATGAAGCATTTTCTCTCTATGGTTCGGCAATAGCTTCTGATCCTTTTTATGTGGAACCGTACCTGGAGATTGCAAGGTTCTATATTGAAGAGCGAGAGTTGTCCAGGGCGGAACAGTTTGTCCGACAGGTACTGAATATTGAACCGGAAAATGCAGAAGCCTTGAATTTTCTGGGCGTTATCACAAATTTAACCGACCGTTCGAAAGAAGCGGTGGAGCACTTTCAGGGTGTGTTGAAAAAAAATGCCAACCAGCCATCAGTTTTATCCAATCTCGGAACGGCGCTCAGGAGTATAGGAGATATGAGGCGTGCTATCATCGCCTTTGAAAAAGCAGGAGAACTCAATCCTGATAATATCACGATTATGAACAATCTCGGTGTACTGTATCGTGAAACGGGGCAACTCGACAAGGCGGAAGGCCTTTTTAAACTGGCTATTGAATTATACCCCGAAAATCCTTTTCCGTACTATAATATTTCCGAGCACTACATCGCAAAGGATGAGTATGCCCGGGCGCTTGAAAACCTCAAGCTTTATATTTCGCTTGTTCCACTTGATATGGATAACCTTTTCAAAACATGCGGTATTGCGCGTATGGCCAACAGGCTTGATGATGTTATAGGGGAAATGCAAAGCTTTATCGATGAAGCTGAGCCTTCCGATCCGCGTGTGGTTGAAGTGAAAAAATGGATGGACATGACTGGAAAAAGCAGAATATAAGCCAAGATTCAAGACTCCGGATTTTGATTGATTTGTGGCCTATGGCCCTTTGTAAAATTTCATAATTGAGCACTCATTATTTTTTCTTTACCCTTTTACCTTACCCCCTTCGCCACTTTTGCCTATGTGCCTTGAAAATTATGTTTTCATACTTCTTTGTTCCTAAAGTGTTTAATCAAAAGAATACCTCGATGCTTGCATCGGGGTAATTCATTCTTAACATTTTTATCAATCAGAGACAATTTTATTTACAGTTATCTCACTTAATGCTTTCAAATGATCATAAAATTGTGTATAATTGCTCTTTAAATTTAATAAGTTCTTCTATCGCATCATCATTTGAAGGTATCAATGAATGAAAGATTGGAGAAAGCACAAAATATTTCATGAAAGGATCATTATGAAAAACACACAACTTAAAATCATTTTCGTTTCCATTCTCATTTTTGTTATGGCATCTCTGACTGGGTGCAATGGAAAAAATGAAAGTACTGTAGAGAAAGCTGGAGACAGTAGTGAAACTGCCGTAAGTGAAGTAAAGAGTGAAAGAAGTGGAGCGGAATTAGCGGAAGAAGCGGAAAAAGTCAGTTATATTTACGGTTACCAGGTCGGACAGAATGTGAAGATGATGAAAGACCTGGACTTCGAGTTAAATCTTGAAGCATTCACACGCGGAATTGAAGATATGGTTAATGACAATCCTCTTGAGCTTGATGAAAACGAAATGGCACAGGTCATGCAGAAATTTCAGACAGATATGAATACCAAACAACAGGCAAAAATGGAAAAGGATAAGGTTATAAACCTCAGTGCAGCAGAAACTTTTATTGCCCAGAACAAAAAAAAGAAGGGTGTTGAAACCCTGTCCGCCGGCATTCAGTACGAGGTATTAAATGAAGGTTCCGGTCCAACACCGAAGGCTACTGACAAGGTCAAAGTACATTACCGTGGGACATTGATAGACGGCACTGAATTTGACAGTTCATATACACGCAATGAGCCTTTTGAATTCACTGTCAATACAGGCGTTATTCGCGGCTGGACAGAGGCAGTGCAGCACATGAAAGTAGGTTCGAAGTGG
>JABHYP010000406.1 GCA_018656855.1 Candidatus Latescibacterota bacterium
GCACATACAATATGGACCTGGGCAAATGGATAGATGAACGCAGGCCCTTCGGAACGTCACTGTGTATTCTGACCTGGAAATCCCGTGACGGCCATCCTCCCATGATCGGGATGAACCATATCGGCAACTATCCGGGCACATTCCATATCAATGTTTATGCGGTAGGAGAAAACAAGATGTTTTCAGCCGGGCCGAATCTTTTTGAGCATATGTTCCGTACCCTGAATGCGTTCTATTCCGAGCGTAAGATTCCAAGGCCGTACGATGCTATTCTTGAGGAGCACAGAGCTCTTGCGGCTACTAATATTTCTCGCATTACCGGAAGGACGGTGAGACTGGATTCACTTGGCGGCGATGATGCAGTACCATATTCTGAAGACATTCGCTGGTGGGTGGTAAGGAATTTTCTCAAACCCCGGAAGTAATGTGAAGTCTCTTTCAAATGTGATATTTCACTGTTTATCAGTCTATCCGTAGAAATAATTAGCAATCAGTATGCAGAAAATACTTGAAAAATAATTATAAAGAGATAATATGCTGTTATCAATAAGATTATAGGGAATATGATAACTCATGATTCGACGCTATACAATACGAATAGATATGTGTTTAATAAAAGGCGGCATTATGCGTAAATTCAAGGAAACGTTTGTGTGCCTGGTGCTGTGCATTCTTTTCATCATGGCTTTTGATTATGAAAGCGCAGGTCAGGAGAACGCAACATATATTGTAAAACGAACTACTGAAAAGATATATCCTGATGGTAATTTTTCCGAGCGTGATTGGAAAGAAGCCATGTTAATCGAACCGTTTGTGTTTCCCTGGTACGAAGAAGGAACACAGGATCAGACCAGTGTAAGAATACTCTGGGATGATGAGTACTTATACTTTCTCTTCCACTGTAAGGACGAGCATATCTCCGCTCACCATTACCAGCGTAACTCGGGAACCTGCCTGGACGATTGTGCCGAAATTTTTATCTCTCCCAACCTTGAAAAACCTTTATGGTACGCAAATTATGAGATTAATTGCCTCGGAACCTGGCTTTTAGGATTCAACAGGGGATTTAAGGAACCGCGGGATAAAGAACCTGATGGGCTCGTCATCGGACGGAGTCATGTTGGAACAATAAATAACGAGGAGGATGTGGATTCAAACTGGATACTTGAAATCGCAATTCCATTCGATCATTTCAGCGGATTTGGAGGGCAAAGTCCACCTCGTGATGAAGATGTATGGGGACTCAACCTCAACCGCTGTGGCGGCGATATTAACAGTCAGTACAGTCAGTGGGAACCTTCAAAGACACCCAAACCAAACTTTCACCGTCCGCAGGATTTTGGTAAGATAATTTTCTCATCTACACTGGTACGATAAGTAAATCGTGGGAAAAACCTTGAATATATTGTACGGTCTTTCCATTATGTTTCAGATGACAGATGCTGAAATAACCAAGGAACTATTTTCTGCAATGTTGTTTCGTGCAGAACGATTATGTTATTATTCTATTTAATACGCCAATTCCTGAAAAAAATAGATGGATAAATGTCAATAATTGACGAATTACAACGAATTTTTTTATAATCATATATTAGTGTAGATTAAGCGAAGGAGAGATTCACCAAAAAATCATGCTATGAATAATAGTTCACTATGTATGTGTTTCATTAATGTATTCTAAGGAGTGTAGTATGAATTTAAAAAAACGTTTACTGACAATATGCTTAACCGTCGGCAATTCCTTGGTGCGATGCCTGCCATGGCCGCCGGAGCTACAGGTATTGCGGGTTGCTCTTCCACAGTAAAAATATCACAGATGTCGAATCAGGTCGGTGGAAGACCGTTCAATAAGCCGGAAAAAAGTAGAGTTGAGTTTAGAGCCGGAAAGAATAGATTTGAAATTATATCCGATGCGTTGAGCCCTCTCCAGCACCAGGTTGCTGAGGATATCGCTAACAAGCAGGTTATCGTCAAGGTTAACTGCGCCTTAATCGATCCTGAATTGCAATTCTGCTCGACACACGCTGAACAACTCCGGGCAATCCTCGAGTTTCTGAAGCCCATCTATGGCCGCCAGATTATTATATCTGAAGGTACCGCCAGCAGAGCGTCGTCTATCATGCTGGCTTATGAAAACTACGGCTACCGACCGCTCGAGAAGGAGTACAACATCAAATTCATAGATGCCAATGACCAACCCACGAAAGTCGTTTACATCCGTGCGGCAAAACAGCATCCGGTACCGATCAATGTAAACTATCCCTATATGGATCCCAATGTCTACCTGATCTCTGCGGCACGTATTAAAACCCATAATGCAGTGGTTGCAACCCTCTCCACAAAGAACGTGGTCATGGGTTCTCCACAGTGCCGGTACTGGCTTAAAGGCCGCGGCATAAGTGATAAACCATTAATGCACGGGGGCGCCGGCCTTCCCGAAAGTTCAAGCGGCAGGGAGCTGAGTTACAATATATTTACAGTGGCTCTTGCCGGTGTACGGCCTGATCTGGCAGTTATCGATGGCGTTCAGACGGTTGAAGGGAACGGCCCTTGGGGAGGTGGCATTCTGGTAGACCATGAAGTGGCAATTGCAAGTACTGACTTTGTGGCTGCGGACCGAATCAGCATTGAACTGATGGGTATCGATCCCTTCTATATGAAGTATGTCGAGTGGTGCGGTGAAGTGTACCCCTTTGTCAAGACAAATATCGTTATAA
>JABHYP010000407.1 GCA_018656855.1 Candidatus Latescibacterota bacterium
ATCAAGCTCCGGGAAAGTGCCGTTGAATATTATTTCACCGTCATGAAGCATTGCTGCACGGTCACCTACTTTACGGGCGCTTGTCATGTCATGTGTGACCACGACGGAGGTAATGTTGAGTTCTTTTTTCAGCGAAATGATCAACTCGTTTATTGTATTAGCCATTATCGGGTCAAGACCTGTTGTGGGTTCATCGTACAGGATAATTTCCGGTTCCATTACAATTGCACGGGCGAGGCCAACGCGCTTTTTCATTCCCCCGGAAAGATCAGCCGGCATATATTCCTCTGTTCCCTCCATGCCTACCATAGCGAGTTTTTCCTTAACTATGGAGCGTATGCTGTCATGGGAAAGATCCGACAGTTCAATGAGGCTGAGCCCGACATTTTCCCATACGGTCAAAGAATCAAGAAGCGCCGCTCCCTGAAAGAGAACCCCGAATTTTTTTCTGACCCTGAAAAGCTCGTATTCTTTGAGATCGGTTATATTCTCTCCATCGACAAAAATTCTTCCGGCGTCAGGCCTGAATATCCTGATAATATGCTTGAGCATGACACTTTTACCGCAGCCTGACCTGCCGATCACCACCATGGTTTCACCCTCATTCACAGAAAGGTTTACACCTTTAAGTACAGGTTGGCCACTGAAGGTTTTCTGCACATTTTCAAGTACTATCTGTTCCATATATTTTAGATTCCAGATTCCGGATTTTCAATACTCAACTCTGAAATATAGCAACGGATAACAGGTCGCGGACTATTTTATAACCTTTAGCTTTTAATCATTTTTCAGAACGCTATCGAAGCAACCATAAAATCGCTTAAGAGAATAAAAACCGCTGAGGACACATACGCCTTGATTGCCGCACGGCCAACACCCTCCGCTCCGCCGGATGCAGTAAATCCGAAATAACAGCCAAGAAGACTCAGCCCCGTACCGAACACCAGAGCCTTTATAATGCACACAATCACATCCGAAATATAGAAATAATGCCTGAGTCCGAAAATGAAAATGCCTTGAGATACACCCAGAAATTTCATTGATACATACATTCCGCCGAGAATACCGAATATGCAACTGTAAATGGTCAGTATGGGTACCATTATCACTGCCGCGGTAATTCGAGGAAGCACCAAATAGCGCATCGGATTAATTGCCATTGCAGAAAGAGCGTCAATCTGTTCAGTAATCCGCATGGCTCCAAGGGAAGCGGCAATAGAAGAACCGATTCGCCCTGCAACAACCAGACCTGTGAGTACCGGACCAAGTTCGAGAATAATCGATTTCGATACCGCAGTGCCGAGATACCGCATACTTACAAATCCTTCGAGCTGGTAATTTGCTTGCCAGGCGGTTGTCGCTCCCGCAAAAATCGATGTAACAAAGACAATGGGAAGCGACCGGACACCGATCTCAAGCATCGATTCGAATATAAGCCTGGTGCTCCGTGGTATCCCCGGAATCGTCAGGGCAGTCCTTCCTAAAAACATGACGACATCACCGAATACTCTGAAAAAGTTGAGGAATGTATCGGATATTTTTGAGGCAAACTTTGTAACTAGGCGAAAGAATGCGGTCACAATTATTCCCGGTTATTTTTATTAATAAAACTCGGTTTAAAATCTAAAAAAGTTTCAGGCTTTAATTTGTCCGTTGTCCGTTATTATATTTCAGAATTGAATATTGAGAATTGTGTATTCATTATTTACTCTTCTGCCCACTGCCGTATACTTATGCGCTTCTGACTTCTGCATTATTTTTTCATTTATCGAGATAACTCTGCAAAGCTCCATAAATCCCCCGGTGGGAGACTTGTCCTTGCAGTTTTCGAGTATTTTTTGCCCCCCTTTTGGGGGGTATGGAGGCTGTATTTAAAATTCTTTTGAGCTGTTTTAACTGGATAGGCGAATTTTTTATTATCCTAAAAAATATCTTCATCACTCTCATAAGAGAATTCAGTGAATCTCGTGTATTCCTTTATCCAGTTGAGCAGAATTGTTCCAGTGGGGCCGTTTCGTTGTTTGCGTATTATTATTTCGGCCACGTTTTCTGTCGGCACATTCTCATCCCGAATATTGTATTCCATCGTGAGTTCATATACTGAGGCACGGTAAATAAACATCACCACATCGGCATCCTGCTCTCTTGCGCCTG
>JABHYP010000408.1 GCA_018656855.1 Candidatus Latescibacterota bacterium
ACGAAACTTCCGCCGCCATGCCCGATATCAAAAAGAAAACCTCGTTCCTTGGCCTTGAACACATCGGGGTTTGCTTTCCCCTCTGGTGTTAAAGCCGGAATGTGCTGCGCATAACAATGTGTATGAATGTCGCCGGGTCGTGCCTTTTTAAGGATAAATTCACGGTATGATCTAACAGGATACCCGCCGCTCGCCGGTCTCGGATGAAAATCAAACATTACCGGAAGGTCTGCTCTTCGCCCCCCCTCCACCACTGCATCGACCGAAGCCCAGGGTGTATGAACATTGTCATAGGGCTGCCCTGCCCAGTAATGCGCTGTTTTAAATCCTACAATAATATCCGGGTATTTCTTGGCGCACTCAACCATCGCCCCAATATTAAACGTGGAAGGGTTCTGCTCACCTTCATCCATGCCGGTTGGAGATATGTTCAGCAAAACAAGCAGCTTCATTCTTGTATTATCAATTAACTTTTTAAATTCTTCAAACGTATATGCGCCTGAGCTGCCAACATCCAGAGCAGTTGTAACTCCGTAGGGGATACACAGGTCATCAGCCTTGATCCAGGAATACGGCCTTGCGGTGTCGGTGTAAAAGGCATGAACATGATTATCAAGAAAACCGGGAGATACATACAAACCCGAAACATCGACCGTTTTCTTCGAATCACTTACCGGGATTTTCCTTCCGACGGCAGCAATTTTTCCGTCTGCTATAGCAACATCCATGTTCTTCTTGTTTATATTGTTCGCCGGATCTATTACATGACCGCCTTTCAACAAGACGTCATATTTTCCATTCTCCTGAGTGAGAACAGCCTTACGGTTCGGTTTGGCAAGAGCGGATGTGGGTGTAATGTTAATTCCTCCGCCGAGAAGCGCTCCTCCGGCAAGCGATCTTCCGATAAAAGTTCGTCTTTCCATAATTTACTCCATTTATTGAGTAGTTTATTTACAGTAATCAAGAATATCATACACGTAAAAAAACCGATGCCTGAAATCTAAAAGAATTGTCCCGTGGGATTGGTCCAGTATGATTCGGACTTATTATCTTTCCAGAAAGGGAAACTCAAACCGTATGGATCAAAACCTATTGTGCCGAATGCTACTGTCATAATATTGTGAATTTTCTTATCGCCGAAGTTTTTGCCGCCGCTTGTATCAATAAAACTATATTTCCCCTTCAGCAGTTCAAATACGGCAATATCAGCACATTGGCCCACCGTCAACGAACCCAGTTCGGGATGATTGATGATTCTGGCCGGATTTATCGTCGAGCGGAGTATAACCTCCTCAAGCGGCATTCCCATGTTGAGTATTTTCGACATGACAAATGCCATATTTACTACAGGGCCGCAGGTGTTGCCCGCATGCAGGTCCGTACTGATGGAATCAGGGTAATATCCCTGTTCGAAGGCAGGAACAGAATTCCTGTAAACGAAACTTCCGCCGCCATGTCCGAGATCAAAAATAAAACCTCTTTCACGTGCCTTAAAAATATCTGGATTTACCTTTCCATCCTCATTTATTACCGGGATATGACGGGCATAACAGTGAGTGTGAATATCGCCAGGCCGGCTCTTCTCGAGAATGAGTTTGCGGTAAGAACGCGCAGGCCAATCGCCCTCGGGTTGTCTCGGGGAGAAATCGAACATGACCGGAAGCTCTGCCTTTCGCCCAGCTTCCATCAGCGCATCTACCGAAGCCCAGGGAGTATGAATCTTATCGTAAGGATTTCTCGTCCAGTAATGGGCTGTTTTAAATCCGGTGATAATATCCGGGAATTCTTTTGCAAGATCCACCATTGCCTGCACGTTATAAGTTGAGGGATCCTGCTCGCCGCCGCCCTTCATTCCGGTGTAGGAAACGTTGATTAAAGCGAAAGTCCTGGTCTTTGATTTGTCGATAGCTTTTTTAAATTCCCTGAAATTACCCGCTCCGGAACTGCCCACATCCATGACAGTCGTAACACCCGACGGGTAGCACATATCATCGAATATAACCCACCTGTAGCCGGGTTCAAGGCAGAGAGGATCGTTGTAGAAACCATGGGCATGAATATCAAGGAAACCGGGTGTTACGTAAAGTTCGGACACATCGATTGTTCTTTTGCCGTGTTCGGCCGGAATATTTTTCCCGACAGCGGCAATTTTACCATCAGCAACCGCCACATCCATGTTTTTGCTGTTGATGTGGTTCGCCGGATCGATGACATGACCGCCCTTTAACAAGATGTCATATCTTCCTTTATCATTGACACTTAGTGTCTTTCGTGGGCGTTTTGCAAGTACGGACTGCGGAGCAAGGGCAGCTCCCATAAGAGCGCCGCCTGCAACCGTACTTCCTAAAAAATTACGTCTTTTCATCGGTATCATTCCTAATTTTTAAGTTTAAATTCGCGATATACTTGAGATATTAAAAAATTGTATAATCACATCCTGACACTATTATATCGTTAGATAATGATAGCACATAATCAGCGTTCAGACCGTATTAAAAAGGATGCTTGAGCTACAGCTAAAATATCATTTAATTAAATACAGATTCTCATTTATTAACTATATTTTTTATGCAGGGATTTGATTGATCAAATCCCTGCATAAAATGGATCAATATGCAAATGAAGCCGGATTCCAGTAGGATGAATCTTTGGGAATATCCTCCCATTCAGGCATGCTGATGGCGTTTAGATCAAAAATAATACTTCCTCCAAACAAAGTCATGGCGCACTGGAGTCTTTTATCGCTAGTTATTTTCCCTCCGCCGACATCGGGATAACCAAATTTACCTTTTAACATGTCAAGTACCGCAATATCAGCAACAGCGCCGACCGACAAATGCCCAAGTTCGGGACGGTTGATTTCACGGGCGGGATTGATTGTCGAACACCGTATGACGTCCTCAAGCGGCATCCCCATGCAGAGGAACTTTGACATAAGATAACACATGTCTATCACCGGGGAATTGCTGTTTCCCGCATGCAGGTCGGTACTGATTGAGTTAGGATAAAATCCCTGTTCGATTGCTTTTGCCGCTCTCAGGAACACAAAAGAACCTCCTCCATGGCCGACATCAAAAATACGTCCCTGCTGCTGTGCCTTGATTGCATCAGGATTGACTTTCCCGTCCTCAAGTACAACAGGGAACATTCGGGCGAAACAGTGAGTATAGATGTCACCCGGCCGCATTTTCTTGAGAAGTATATCACGAAATGAACGTTCGGGATAGCCGTCCGAAGCCGGAGCCGGATGGAAATCAAGCATTACAGGCAGTTTTGCAATATTTGCAGCTGCCATAACACTATCGGCAATAGTCCAGGGGCCGTGAAACTCGTCATAATCTCTGCTGCTGTAATGTGCGGTTTTGAATCCGACAATAGTTTGAGGATATTTTTTTGCGGTTTCCACAGCAGGACCGACCTTAAACTGCGTATGGTCATTTTCATATTCCGCATGCATTCCTGGAGCCACTATGTTGAGAAACGCCAGCACCCTGACCCGTGACCGATCGATAATCTCGTCCTTGAACCGTGCAAAAGTATTTGCACCCGATGATCCGGCATCAACAACAGTTGTAACACCGGCTGTGATACACTTGTCGTCGGGGATAACCCACCTGTAATTATTCAGTAAGTCGGTGTAAAAAACATGCGCGTGAATATCAATTATTCCGGGAGTTACGTATAAACCCGAAACATCAACTACTTGAGCGCCCTCGGGAGCCTTGATATTCTTTGCGACGTTTGCGATTTTTCCGTTGTCGACAAGAACATCCATTTTGCCGTTGATATTATTCGCCGGATCGATGACTTGGCCGTCTTTAAGAAGAATGGTGCTCGGCCCGCGCCTTCCTCTTCTACGTCTGAGGTTTCTGCGGAATAAATCGTTCTGTTCCTCAGTGAGAATTTCCGTCAATTTCTGAATTGCCTCCCGGTTCTGAGGAATCTCTTTCAGTTGTTTCACCTGCGCATCGGTGAGCGGATGGTCAGTATCCTTGAGGATTTCGCTGACAAATGTAACAATATCTCCTCCCCGCTGCGAAAGCGCAGTACCGGCAAATGCAAACAAAAATACGAGTACCGCAAAAACCATGATGAATCGTGATAGTTTCATGCCCTTATCCTTTCTTTGTTCAAGGGTCTGTGAAAATTATTTAAACTGTTTAATATTTATAAATTTGTATCTTTGTAAGGTGCCAATTTTTTTTATTTTTATCCCTCATTATCAATTGCCTTCAGAAATCCCAAAAGAGACTTCTATTGAAAAATATACAAATTAGTCTATTATTACTACCTCAAAATCCACGACAGGCTTGTCACCGCCACTCCTGTTTGTATTCGGGATCGATCCAGTACTCGGAATCTTTCGGTATGTCCTCCCACAGGGGAAGACTTAATCCGTAAGGGTGATCATATACTATTTCCCCTCCGAAAAGCGTCATAACACACTGGATTTTTCTATCGCCGGTTATCTTCCCACCTCCCTTGCCGCGATAGCTGGTTCCGCTGTAAGCGAAATTCCCGCGGACGGTTTCCAGCACAGCGATATCGGCGTCGGCTCCGACACTCAGGCTTCCGAGTTCGGGATGATTGATAATCCGCGCAGGATTAACTGTCGTACGCCGTATAATTTCCTCTAACGGCACGTCCATAGAAAGGAATTTCGACATGATATTTGTCAAACTGATACCCGTAGTAGAGGGAGTTACATTAAAAAGAGCAGAACTGATAGCATCGGGAAGGAATCCCTGCTCGATTGCGGGAACTATGGCCCGGTATACAAAACTTCTTCCGGCATGTCCCAGGTCAAATTTGACACCGCGTTTCTGTGCCTTGAGTACATCGGGATTCAATCGCCCGCCTTTTTGTATTACAGGGTAGCGAAGTGCGTAACAGTGAGTTACGATATCTCCCGGACGCGCCCTTTCAAGAACAAATTCACGGTATGATCTTTCCGGGAAGCCGCGCCGTGACGGTTTCGGCTCAAAATCGAACAGAATCGGCAAATCTGCCTGCTGTCCAATCGAAAGCGCTTTTTCAACTGATGTCCAGGGATCCTGACTGTCATCGTCAATCTCCTGGAAATGAGCAGCCTTGAATCCTACAATGATATCGGGATACTTTTTCACCATAGCCACTGCGGATTCCACATCATACAGGGCAGGATTCATTTTTACCCGTGATGCCCCCGGTGCGGAGATATTAATGAAGGCCAGAATTCTCGGCCGGGATATATCGATAATTTTTTTAAACTCCTCAAACGTTTCGGCTCCCGATGTGCCGCCATCGACACATGTTGTTACTCCTGAAGGGAAACAGTGGATGTCGGCTATGACCGACCGCACATAATCGAGCGGGGCAGTGTGATAACATACGATATGCATATCTACCAAACCGGGTGTGACGTAATATCCCGGAACATCGACAACCTTTTTCGCGCTTGAGGCCGGAATATTTCTTTCTACACTTGCTATTTTCCCTTCTTTGACTGCAACATCCATTGTGGAGTTGATATTGTTTGCCGGATCGATGACATGGCCGCCCTTGAGGAGTAAATCATACACTGCCTCTTGTGCGAAAGAGAAAGTACCCGCACAATTATACAGAAGAAACATTACTAAGATAACTGCCAGTCTTTTCAAACCGCCAAACTCTCCATTATCAGATTCACGAATTAATTTATGAAGTATCTGCTCCTAAAAATATTCCGTATTTTAATCAGTCCGTTGTGCTTTGTTATATTTTAGAATTGAGCATTGAGAATTCATTATTTACGCTTCATTCTACAAACCATAAACCATAAACTATAAACTTTGCCCCTGTATTTCTACCATTGCTGTTTGTTGGGATTGACCCAGTAGCTATCGTCTTTGGGAATTTCATCCCATAATGTAGCGCCGAGACCGTAAGGATTAAATACGATTCTTCCATCGAAAATCGTCATGAATGTTTTGATGTTGCTGTCTCCGATGAGTTTTGCTCCTCTAATATCAGTGAAACCGAATTCCCCTTTTTCTACTTCAAAAACGGCAAGTTCCGCTTTGGCGCCCACACTCATGTGTCCCAGATCGGGACGTTTGATCTCTGTTGCAGGATTTATTGTAGAAAGCCGGATCACTTCTTCAAGAGGAATACCCATGGCAAGGAATTTTGACATGACATTGTTCATATTTGCCATGGCGCCAACAATACTTCCACCATGGACATCGGTACTGATAGAATTG
>JABHYP010000409.1 GCA_018656855.1 Candidatus Latescibacterota bacterium
AAATCTCAGGAATCAACAGTCAGCAAGGAGTTTCTCAAGCAGGTCAAAGCTTCGATTGATTCTTTTAAAACTATTTGCGATTCCCAATCCCCGGAAAAAATTTGGGTGGGTCTTCCGAGCATCGAAGATGCCTCTTTAAAAAAGCATCAAAGATGCTTACAAAAAAAACCTCATAATGAACTTGTCAATATATGTAACCTGCCTGAGCATTGTGACGATACAACCCTGTTCACTGTCCTTTTGTCACCGGGCGAATTCACTGCCCCGAAACTGATTGAGGATACCGGATTGGTGCAGATCAAAAATCTCCCCATAAAGGATGAGAAATTCGCAGAAGTCAGGGACAGCCTGGTTGCTTCCATGAGTCAACTCCATTTCCTGTATTTCAGACCCTTTGAGTGGACTCCCGCTTTCAGGATAGAAACGGGCCCCATCATTGCAGGAGACTCGTCCAGATATAAGGCATTACTCAATTGTATCAAATATCAGTGCCGCACCGCCGGTATTTCCGAACCATACCCGGTATTTCGGGCAGGGGAAATGGTAAAAAGCTTTGCGAGGGCAATTCCGGTGCTGCGGAAATCGGTGCTTTCGCATATAACAAGCTTATATAAGGATAATCTGGGAGAAATATTACCGCTATTGATTGACAGGACAAACACGTAGGTTTGCCCCTACTCTGAACAGGAGCATCATAGATGCCTGTAGAAAATTATGCAGTCGGCAAATAGCTGTTATCAACCATAATACGCTGGCAGCGAGCGGCTGTTAAAACCGGCTGCTATAATAAACGGAATGGGAGATATTTCTTATGGATAATAAGACACCTTCGAAAATAATTACCGAAACAGATAAAATCGGTATTATTGGTTCGCCTTCATCTACGAACGATTTGACCATTGACATTCTTGGAGACTCCACGAGCCGGAAGCTGATCGGTGAACTTTCGTATTTCAAATTCTTCCAGGACGGCAACCCGCATTACGCTATAGGCCAGATAAACGAAGTCAAGCTAAATAATTTCATGCTCGAGGATTCCACCATTAAAAAACTGATCCGCGACAAGGGTATAATCGAAACTATCAGCGGCCTTCAGGACACGTATCGCGGACATATTACAATCAGCGCAGTATTCGGCGAAGATAACATGAAGTATTTCCCTAGCCTTATCGGCACTGTTCCTCCGACCGGGACATACGTCCACCTGGTCAATGACAAGGTGCTCGACGACATTCTTGACCGGTACCGTGAAGAAATATTCTATCTCGGGCGCGTCTACGGTTCCACACCAAAACTTCCGCTCTGGTTTAAACATTTCGGCACAGGTTCTGCCGGCGCCGGTGAAGCATATCACATGGGCGTTTTCGGAAAAACCGGCTCAGGCAAGTCGGTACTCGCGAAAATGCTTCTCCTGGCCTATGCCCGTCACCCCGATATGGCCATATACATCATCGATCCTCAGGCTGAATTTGCCATGGACATTACGGGTGAAGGGAAAAAATCGCGGTTCGATTTAAGACTCAGGCAGGTTATCACCTCTTTCAAAAAGGAGATAATTGTCAAAAGTATCAATGAACTTGTCCTAGATGGATGGCCGCTCTTCACTGATATCATCCGCGAATCGAATTTCTTCCCGAAGATTGGTATAAAGAAATATGAAGAGAAAAAGCTCGCATCGGAGGATATGATCCGTGGATTGAAAAGCAAATATAAAACATCCGATGTGTATACTAAGGAAGCGTTTTTTGATGCGTTCAAGTATATGGGAAGCGAGACCTCCAACGAACGGTTCCAGTTGATTTTCAAGGATTTCAGCTATAACCAGGACAAGTTCGACGACCTGTACGAAACATCATGGAAGCCTGTCTGCCAGTTGTTCAAGGAAAGGGAAGGCGGCCTGACAATCAAAAAACTGCTTCAAAAAACGTTTGCCAGCCAGGCTGAAAAACGCCCTGTTGTCGTGCTCAACCTTGCCGGCGGTTCTGTAAAAAACATCTTCTGGAACGAAGAAATATCCGCGCTGGTCATAAAAAGCTTTCTGGATGCTCTCAAGGATACGGCAGAAGCGTCGTACCGCAGAAGTGAATTCCTCAACACGCTGGTCGTCCTTGACGAAGCTCACCGTCTGGCGCCGAGCGAGGAGCTTGAAAACGAATCCATGCAGGGTGTACGTCTCTCACTTATTGACGCAGTCAGAACAACACGTAAATACGGCCTCGGCTGGATGTTCATCAGCCAGACACTGGCAAGCCTCCCTAAAGCTATTGTCGAGCAGCTGCGAATCCTTTTCTTCGGATTCGGGCTTGCATTCGGTAAGGAGTTTACAGCCCTGAAGGAAATTGCGGGCGGTGACGATTCATCTTTAAGTCTGTACCAATCGTTCCGCGATCCGCACAGCGCTTTTGATATCGCATCGAAGCAATACAATTTCATGTCTATCGGGCCGGTGTCTCCGCTGTCGTTTTCCGGGACGCCGATGTTCTTTACCGCCTACAACACGCCGATTGAATTCCTTGGTATCAACAGGCTT
>JABHYP010000410.1 GCA_018656855.1 Candidatus Latescibacterota bacterium
AATGGCGTTTTTTACCTTTATTGTTACATCGGTAAGTTCGCCGGAAGCTCCGACTATCAATGTATCACTTGCCTTAAGCGTTCCCTTGAAACTACCGTCAATCCGGATGCTCTGCGACACCTCCATGTTGCCTTCTATTTTGGGGCTTTTCCCCACAATTGTATTCATGGCCCCTTCGGGCTCATGGTTTCTTGCCATAATTTCCCCCAGATAATAAAATTCTTAAATTAAAGACTCGAAAAACCAACTTATAAAGTTATCATGGCACTAAACTTTTATTTACTTAATTTTGTAAGATTCAGTTTTGGTTTATTTTCAAGCCAATCGAGCGGATTGACCGGTTTGCCGTTGTAAAACATACCGAAATGAAGGTGCGCCCCTGTACTTGATTCATCGGAGCCGCCAAATATGGCGATCTGCTGCCCTTTTCGAACATAATCCCCTTCATTTACCAGAAAAGCGGCATTATGCCCATATTTTGTCATCCACCCGTTACCATGATCAACTATAACCAGCAAACCGAGTTGAGGGTCCATGCCGGTGTATATTATTTTACCTTCTGCAGAGGTAACAACGCCTGTTTTTCTCGATGAAACAATATCAATTCCATGATGATCGGTGCGGGGATTACCCTTGTTAATAAATTCCTTTGTTATCTGCCAGGCATCAACCGGCCACGTGGTAGGAATCTTACGTGTTTTAGCTTCCTCATTGGCAATAGCCTGTTCAAGCTCGTTGAATTCTCCTGATGGTGTGACTAATGCCGATTGAATATTCGAAGAACCAGACTCAAATACTATCTGTCCGGGGAGGTCGAGATCACTTCCCAGTATTGTTCCCAGTTTGCTTATTTTTTCCTCATATCGGTCAAGTCGCGCTGAAATATTGCTCAGTTTGGATGTAGCTTCAAGGAGTTGTGTATTTACCTGTTTATATTGTTGTACCTTGCCAAACAAGACTGAAAGTGCAATCATAGAAATAAAACCGATAGCAAGAAAAAAACACATTAACCAGAAAAATGCTTTAAATAAATTGTACCTTCGTGCAGTAACCCGCCATTTCCTCATGCCAGCACCGTCTTCCGGGACTATCATGATAGAAATCCATTTTTCCTGATTAGCATCCATTGAGATTTTCCAGACGTATAAATACTTAAGTTATTCAAGATAGAAAATCTGATAAAATAAGTCAAACAATTTTATAGCAGTTCTCATTATTTTTATTTATCAGGGTATGCAAATATATTATGTGTTTTTTTAAATATTTTCGAATGCATTTTTTAGTTTTTTGTATGTATCTGCAAGGGCTTCACTGATTATTTTGGCAGACCCGATTATGGGCATAAAATTAGTATCTCCGTTCCAACGGGGGACAATATGTATGTGAAGGTGGCTGGTTATGCCCGCTCCTGCTGTTCTGCCGAAGTTAATACCGACATTGAAGCCATCGGGTCGCATGACATTTCTTATGGCCTTCATGGTGAGTTCTATCAGGTTCATAAGTTCCAGTTTTGTTTCCGAATCAAGATCGGCAAGCTCACTTGTATGCTTATACGGGACAACCATAAGATGGCCGTTATTATAAGGATATTTATTCAATATTATAAAGCATGTTTTCCCGCGATATACTATAAAGTTTTTTTCGTCTTCATTTTCCGCGGGTTTTTCACAGAAGATACAGACTTCTTTCTTATCCATTTCAATTCCATCAATGTATTCCATTCGCCAGGGCGCCCAAAGCTTTTGTATTCCGTGCGGGTCGTTATTTTTTTCTTTCATTGCATCACCATTATTTTTCCTGTATGCATGCCGTGTCCAAGTAGTCGTATAGAGTAATAATAAATCCCCGGGGCGACACTTTCATCTGTAAAATTAGTGCCATCCCAGCTTGGTGCTTCTCCTGGTTCGCGAAGCGATCCCGAAACAAGCCCTTCCAGGGTTTTTACGTTTTCTCCAATGAAATTGAATATTTTAATAGTGAGCATCCTTTCGCTATCGGGAGCCTCAATCGGAAAATAAATGCGTCGGTTCGTTTCACTGAAAGTGATGGGCTGAGGAAAGGGATCAAAGACCTTGAACTCAGTGATAACCGGTGCCGGCGGTTC
>JABHYP010000411.1 GCA_018656855.1 Candidatus Latescibacterota bacterium
CCATATCGGCAAATTCTTTCGCTTTCACTTTGTCATCAAGCATATTGCCATATATTTCAGCGATACGGGCAAGCATTTCAACTTCCATTGCCGTTCCATTATAATCCTTTGCTTTAAAATTATAACCTTCAAGCGCTCTTTCAATATTTCCTTCCCTAATATTGAGCTCACAGAAAATATAATCGAGCACAGCCCGGTAATCGCCTGTCGTCTCATTATCTAAAAGTTCGTTTTCAATAATAGTACGAATTTCGCTGTAACCCTTTCTTGATTTATCAGCTACACGAAGCATTGATTTTATTGCACGGCGTTTATCCTGTATTTTACCGGTATTGGTAAATATTGATCTGTAAAGGGAATAAGCTTCATCCAAACTTCCTTGCCGTTCATATTGTCCGGCTTCTACAAACGGATTCAATGTATAAAAAGCTTTTTTCCCGACACCAACATCGGCATCCGCAGAACCAAGATAATTAGTATAATCTACCTCACTAGGATATCCGAATATGCTGTCAGTGGGAGTTCCGCCCCAATAATTGTATTGTGCACCAATAGAGTCGCAGTCTGAAGTATTATCAATAGCTTTTTGACTTGCTGCGGGATCAATGGTATTATAGCCATAACCGTCGTGACCATCCATGGTTAAACCCACTGCAGCACCCATATTTATACATTGGTAAGTAATTGAACGGATATCGCACAGGTAAACACCAGCATCTGTATAGTTGCCCAATTGAATACCTTTTACACAATCTGTAATAGTAATATCATGCAAAACAGGGTCTGATGAAGATCCTTCAACATTAAGGCCTCCGTATCCACTCGAAGTTCCGGTAATCCTCACTTTTTCAATTTCAGGGCTGCAATTTGAGATATTGATTCCGGTATTTTGACAGTTATTTATATTTATTGAATCTGCGCTAACAGTTATCGTGCCAGTTCCATAGATATCAATTCCATGTACTGCATATTCTATTGCGACTCGATCATTGGGTATATCTAATGTCCCTCCTGAATTGATATCTATACCACTCCAATACGAACTGCTACCCGATTTTCTGGTAAAATTATAATCACCATCACTTCTAACTCTTAACGTACCATTTACATTAATTTCTTTTGAATCGGCAACATAAGCTGTATTTGATTGTGTTGAAAGGCCAATAGTTAGGGTAATACCATCATCTACAGTAATATCCCAATCAAAATAAATATCAGTATCATCTGAATTGTGATAATCTTTATTTATTATACCACCATATAAAAAAGAAGCTCCAAGTTCATCATCACTTCCGATTTCAACTGTAGTTTCAAACGGATCTGCTGCATACATTATATCGTCATTGCTCCCATAATGTGCCAAACTGAGCAAATGACCAATTTCGTGTGTTGCTATTCTCTGGAGAAGAGCAACAGAATCCGGAGAACTCTGAACTCCGTTGCTATATTGTGTCCATCCATAAGAGAAAGCGTTGAAACATATATCAATATCTGTTATTGTACTGCCAGTAGATGTGAAAAAAGTAGTTCCAGGTGTTGTTGGAATGCCATAAGTAGTTAGAGTATTTAAATCATCTTCAAAAAACATCACATTTCCATTAGTAGAACTTTTTTATAACCTGAAGAGCCGCCATTAGTAAATGTTATCGTTGCATCAGATACACTTTCCCATTTATCGAATGAAGCCTCTAAACAATTAACTGCCATTGTATCATCCAAAGCACAATCTGTTAAATTATATGTCCATGTAACTGAAGTATTACCCCAGTGAAGTATATTTTCCCCGCCAATTTTTTTATCACCAACAAAATCAGTATTAGAAGAAGAAATATCTGTTCCTGATTTAAATAAAGGTCCAGCCACAGCATGAGCAAAATTCAGAGGCAATACGGTAATTATTATAAAGATATTCAATAGTAAGATATCTTTTAGCAAATTTAAATGATTGAATTTCATTTTATACTCCTAACATTTATATTTCACTGATTAAAATATTACCTAAATATTATCTTGGATTAATCAGCACAATTAAATAAAACGCTATTGTAAATAGCTTCTAATTAAATTATAGAAATTATTCTTATTTATCGGATTTTTCTTTGTAACGTTATATAATTCTTTTTTTGATTCATTTTTTAAGGGAATATTATAATCACGAAAAACCGTTTCATCTACAAGATTAAATTTCCCTTCAGAAAGTCCCAATATACTATAATTTCTACCGATAATTTTTGATACATATTCTTTTACAAATAAAATAACTTTTTGATTTTTCTTAAATACAGGTGCTCCAAATTGCCCTCTTGTAATTTCACCTATAGTTCCTCCGCATCTGACCATTTCAAATATGTTATCTTTTTTTAAATCACCCTTAAAAGAATTCATTACTTCAAATTTTATACTTGTGTATATATCTTCCGCATTTGTGTCATTCATATAAAATGAATCAAGTGAAATGACTTTTGCTACAATAATACTTGTACTATTCGAACATAAGTATTCAATACTTAAATTAGCATTTATTGTCGGATATATTGCCTGTGTATTGATAAACATAAATACAAATAAAATAATGATAATACGTTTCATGATTTCTTCTCCTTAAAAAAATAATTAACGGATTAATAACATTTTTTTTGTAAAAAACCTGGTTTCTCCCTTAATAGTAAAGAAATATTGACCTGTACTTACCTCCTTTCCATTTTTGTTTAATCCATTCCAGGGAATTGAATAGTTACCAGGTAATAAACTTTCAGATAATAATGTTTTTACTTTTTCTCCCAATATATTGTATATAGATATTTCGATGTTTTGTTTTTGATTTATTGAGAAGGATAGTGAAGTTGAAATATTGAAAGGATTTGGAGTATTTTGAAATAAATAAATTTCTTTATTTTTGCGTTCAAATTTATCAACCGAAGTAGTTGAATTAGTATATTTGATTATTTTTCCATCAACATCAACCACCCAAACATTATTTGAATCAATAGCATAAAAGTCAAGTGCACCAAATAATCTCATAGGGATTGAAAAAACTTCAGTAAAACTATTTCCAGAATCTCTTGTAATCATTATTTTATATACATTTTCTTTTTGTACACCGTGATCTTCATAAAGAAATGCAAACCTGATTAATGCACTGGTGTTATCCAATACAATTATATCGTTTGGCCGTCCATACAACACATTTGATGGTTGGTCCTTATTAAAACTAAAACTATTCCAGGTCTCACCACCATCATCTGAAATTGATAATCCACCTTGTGTTAACCAGATAGAATTGTATGAATAAGCATCGATAATTAGTTTCGTACTACCCATAATAGTGCTAACATGTGTCCAATCCTTACCACCGTTTGTTGTTCGAAATACGTCAGTATCATTAAAAGTATCAACATAAGGGCTTCCAATTGCCCATCCATTTTGATCATCGATAAAATCTATTCCCCTTAAAGAATGTTGGTAAGTAAATTGTCTTTCCCAGCTATTTCCTCCATCTGTTGTATGAAGTATATGACTTTCAAGTCCTCGTCTCACTTCTTCATTGTAAACTTCTATTACTAACCAGCCTACATTTTCATTAATAAATGACAAGTTCCAGGTACTTCGTGTATTATAGCCTAAATCGATTTTATTCCATGTTTCACCTCCATCTCGAGTAGAAAAGAAATATCCTGTACCACAGCAGTATCCAACGCTTCTGTTTATAAACTGAACATTTTCTATGGCGAGATAGGGAACAGGTGTTTCCTGTCTTGCCCATGTTTCACCGCCATCATCGGTAACGATAACTGTCGATCCATAACCAACTGCCCACCCATGCAGTTCATCAATGAAGTAAATATCCATTAAAATATTAGTCGTTCCGCTATCCTGGAAATGCCACTCGCTTAGGGCGGGAGAAGCGAGGAAGAAGAGGATGGAGAAGAAAACAAGATTTTTAATTGAGAGAAAACTAATGGCTGAGCGTTTCATGATACCCCCGGATGGAAAAGATTAACTTTCTGACAAATGATATTGAAAGAAAGTTAGGCGAAGCACTGCAAATCGTCAAGTCATATCGGGCCTCCTTTCTCTTGATTTTATCCGGGACTGCTTATAGTATTGCTATATATTTATAAGATTTATGTACTACATATATATAACATTACATATGTTGTATAAGGACTGCTGTTAATATGTTTTGTTTTCTGTTTTTGTCAAGTGAAAAATTAATAATTTTTCATAATATTTTTATAACATGCGTATTATCAATTATATAAAAAATAATATAATTAATGATGCACACTTGTAGAATGCACATAATGATGTTTTTTTGGGAGGATGTAAAAGGGGATTTATGCAACAGGAATTTTTTCCGGATAAAATTTTTTATATTCAATTTACTTGTTTTATTGTTATCTTCTTTAATACTAAGATGCAATCAGAAAAGTAATATTATATTGGCCACGGATGAACACGGATAAAAAATTCAATGCAGGGGCAAATCCCCGTGTTTGCCCGGATATGTAAAATTCACAATTCATTATTTCTTTGCAGTTTTGCGAGAGAATATTTTATGTACTATTATGTGTTTGAACGCAACTTGGTATAAAGTCCATTATTAAGGGGAGTTGTATTATGAAAAGAAGAAATTTTCTTGGGGCAGCCGCCGGCACCGGCGCCCTTGTTTCAGGACTTGCCGGGTGTGCGCAGGAACATGACATGGAGAAGCGCGAAAAGCCGGAGAAGATAGTAACCGATAACGGAACCCTCGCCCGGAAGACACTCGAAGAACTTCGCGAGGAATACAGGTACTGGCTGTTAGATGATTACCTTCCGTTCATGGAAAAGTATGTGATAGATCACGAGTACGGCGGATTTATGTGCACAACCGACCGAGACGGCACCAATATCAACACCAATAAACGCACATGGTACGAAGGCCGTGGGATATGGGTGTATTCCCATCTCTACAATACTGTAAAACAGGACCCGAAATATCTCGATTTTGCCCGCAAATCGGTCGAGTTCATACTCAAACAGAATCCGACAGGGAAA
>JABHYP010000412.1 GCA_018656855.1 Candidatus Latescibacterota bacterium
CCCGGAGATGTTTCGGTTCATTCGACCGATTATGCCATGCGAAATGCACCATGGGGCGACCTGATGAGCACGGCATCGAAAATGCGCGGGGCTCACGGCGCAATTATTGATTCCAATACGAGGGATGTGAAAAATATTCTCAAACTCGGCTTTCCGGTTTTTACCGCCGGCATAAAACCACTCAACTCTATGGGCCGGGGTATTGTCGTTGATTACGATTGCGTGATCGAGTGCGGCGGTGTGAAAGTCAAACCGGGCGAACTGATAATTGCCGATTTCGACGGTATCGTCGTCGTTCCAAAAGACGGGGAAAAAGAAGCCCTTATTCTCGCAGAACAGAAGATAACAGCCGAAGGCCACACACGGCGTGAGCTATTCAAAGGACGTCTTTTAAGAGAAGTGTACGAAGAATACGGCGTTTTGTAATACCGGTTTGTAGTTTGTGGTTTGTGGTTCAACGATGCCATACGGTTCACCGTGCAGGATATGGTTTTTCTTTCTCGTCACATTGTCTCTATTACGTTTATTGCCGGTTGCACAGTGTAAATTTAACAGGCACATAAAGTAATGGAATCCACTTGATTTCATAAGGAAAGAGGTATATTTTTCGGGTATTATAATACTTATACCAGTTCGCTCACAGATGCTAACCAATTAATTATTGATGATTAATAAATGTATGTGAAATAAGCCCCACACCTCGATCGGAACTCACCCCCTAACCCCCTCTCTTGCACGCAATAGAGGGGGAACTGGCTGGGTGGTCATCCCCTCTATAATTTTAGAGAGGGGACCGAGGGGTGAGTTAAATTTTAATGCTAAGTAAAAGATAACAAATAGAAATTAATAATATTACACGTATTTTCTTAATATTTCAGTGGGGTCTTATACAGCGCAAATAGCTGTATATAGGTTCTTAGCACAGTTCTGTATAAGCCCTAGTTAGGCTGCATATATCTTCTGATAAATAAGAGGAGAGGAGGCACAAAATGAAAGAACTCAATAGAAGACAATTTTTAGGATATGGCACAGCAGCAGCGGGAGGGGTATTAGCTGGTTGTGGGAAACCTAGAGTATTGAATTCTATTGATGATGCTGTTTCTAGTACTGGAATTGACAACATAGCAGAATCCTATGTTAAGTTAATATTAGAAGTTGGATTATATGATTCTGATTATGTTGATGCTTACTATGGACCTGAAGAGTGGAGACCTGCTGAAGGGAGCAAACAAAAGAAATTTCCACATGAGCAACTAACAGAAAAGGTTAATAGGCTTATCAAACAATTGGAAAAAGTAAATCCAAGTAAATTTCAGGGAATAGAAAGACTAAGGTACACATCTTTAATGAAAGAACTATCGGCAATTAGAGCCAAGATTGACTTATTGTCTGGAACAAAGATGTCATTTGATGAGGAGTCCAAAGCATTATATGATGCTGTTGCTCCTGTTCACGATGATAGATTTTTTGAAAACATATTAAAAAAGCTTGGTGATGCTTTGCCTGGCAAGGGAGATATTAATGAAAGATTTAATGATTATAGGAATGAGTTTATTATCCCAAAAGATAAATTAGAGGGAGTATTTAGATCGGCTATAGCTGAATGCCGCAGGCGAACACTGAAATATATTGAATTGCCGACAAATGAAGACTTTACTTTAGAATTTGTTACTGATAAATCATGGCTTGCTTACAATTGGTATAAAGGCAACAGCTTTAGTGTAATCCAAATAAATACAGACAAAACCCTTTTTATAGATCGGGCGATTGGGCTTTCCAGCCATGAAGGGTATCCTGGCCATCATACACATCTTACACTATTGGAAAAGCATTTACTGAGAGATAGAAATTGGGTTGAATATTCTGTTTGTCCACTTTTTAGCCCACGAGTGTTGATAATGGAGGGCATAGCAGGATATGCAAGAAGAGTCCTTTTTTTTCCTAGCAGTGAAAGAGTCGAGTATGAACAAACAGTTTTGTTTCCTCTTGCAGGACTCGATCCATCAAAAGCTGAAAAATATTATGAAATTAAAAGATTGACGGGTGTGGTGGGGAGTTATGGAAGAAAGGAAGCCGCTCGGCGATATTTGGACGGTAAGATGAGCAAAGATGAAACTCCCGCTTGGCTCAGAAAATATGGTTTGCATACACCTAAAGGAGCAGAAGCTGCAATAGGTTCTTTTGAAAACTATCGCAGTTATGTAATTACCTATAGTGTCGGTCGCGACATGCTCAAAAATTATATAGAAGCACATGGTAGTACAGATGAGAATCATGCAAAACGCTGGGAATTGTTTACTTCGCTGCTGACAAGGCCCCCCACGGCTTCAGCTCTAAGATGAAAAAAACAATTGATAAAAGGGATTTAAAATGCAAGAACTTAATAGAAGAGAATGTTTAGTATTAGCAGTCATTAAAATGCCTAACCAGCGGTTGCACCTGACCGCCATAGCTCAGGTGCTATTTTTCAAATTTTGATTATTGATAGCGGCGGCAGGTGAACCGC
>JABHYP010000413.1 GCA_018656855.1 Candidatus Latescibacterota bacterium
AATCGAAGATTATGAAAACTCTCGATGTTGGCGATATGAGCTCCACCTGGGGCGGAAACCCGATTTGCTGCGCCGCTTCGCATGCCATTCTCGATATTTTTGAGGAAGAAAATCTCGTTGAAAACGCACGTGCCATTGGAGAACACATGAAATCACGGCTCACAGCGATGAAGGAGAAATGCCGTTATCTCGGAGATGTGAGAGGCAGGGGGCTGGTCATGGGTCTCGATATAGTGAAGGATAAGAAAACAAAAGAACGCGATCCCGAAACGACCCGTAAAATCATCAACGGATGCTGTGAGAACGGTCTAATCATCGGAGCCGTTTCGGGCAATGTAATTCGGGTTGCGCCTCCACTGGTTATCACGAAGGAAGAGGCGGACGAGAGCCTCGACATTATGGAAAAAGTGCTGGCAGGTTTATGAGTTGCCTGATTCGGCTGTGAGTGAAAACGAAACATTCACCATGATCTTTTCAGGCCGCATGAATTGAAAAAGGGGCAAAGCATAATGGTATAAAGGCAAAAGAAAAAAATGCAGAAATGACTAAGGATAAAATGTAGGGGCAAACCTGCGTGTTTGCCCTGAATGGATTAATGGTGAAAGCATACGATATAAGGCAGAAAGTAAAATTTGGAGAACATAGAATGATAGAAAAAGAAAAAATACTACATGCTTGCCTTAACCTTGAGGAAGAAACCACAGCTTTCCTAGACAAGCTGATGCGTTTTAAGTCTTTAAGCAGTTATGAAGGCCCGGCGATGAAATGGATTTGCGAACAATTCAGGGATTTAGCAGATGAGTGTGAACTGGTTCCTGTTCCTGAGGATATAGTAAACGATCCCGATTACTCTTTCAGGATTGATGGCCGGCCTTATGAAGGCAGGCCGAATGTCCGGGTTGTTCTCAAGGGCGACGGTACAGGAAAGAGTGTGATTTTTAATGCCCACGCTGATGTTGTTCCTCCCTCTAAGGGTCAGGAACGGCCGTTTGATCCTTATGTTGAAAATGGAGCGATGTATGGCAGGGGCGCCTGTGACGACAAGGGGCAGATTGCCGTTATATGGGCGATGTTAAAGGTCATGAACAAGCTCGGTGTCAGGCCGAAAGGCGATGTGATCCTCCATATCGTTATAGAAGAAGAAACAGGGGGAAACGGCACGCTTGCGCTGATTCGCCGCGGAGAAAAAGCGGACTGCTGTATCAACCTTGAACCATGCTCGAACAATATCCTTACCTCGATAAGAGGCGCCGTATGGTTTACCGGCACGGTGTACGGGAGGGCGGGACATTCCGGTTCTGCGATGACAACGGTGAGCGCTCTCAAGATGGCGATTGAGGCCATGAATATCATTGAAGACTATCATGATGAACTGCTTGCGAAAACCATCAATGACGATCCTCTTTTTGCGAAGTTCCAAAATCCGATGCCAGTGACATTCGGTCAGCTTGAATCGGGAGACTGGCCAGCAATGGCGCCGCAGAAAGCGGTGTTCAAAGGGGTGTTTGGCCTGCTAACGACGCCGAAGGAGGAAGTCATGTGTGAGATGGTCGAGCGTGTCAAAACCCGCGGCGCTGAATGGCTGAAGGATAATTTCGAGATGACATTCCAGTACCGCCATGATACAAGCCGCGTTGACCCGGAAACGCTCTTTGTGAAAACGATGGCGAACTGTTACAATGACATGGGAGTGAAAACCGGGATCGGTGGTATGCCGGCATCGGCAGACACGTGGTTTTATACCAATATTCTTGATGTTCCTGCCCTTGTTACCGGTTGCGGCAACCTTACCGATGCGCATACAAGTAAGGAAAATGTTGTGTTGAAAGAGGTTGTGACCGAAGCAGCGGTTATGACACAGTTTATCAGAGACTGGTGTGGATTCAGGGAGTAAAAAGGGACAAAGATACAAAGGTTCAGAGATACTATAAATTAAAAACCAACTTGACTTTAGGGTTATAATTATTTATTTTTTTTCATATCAAAATTATTCTTTTTATAAATAAGGTAACATATTAAGCATAAATCAGGCACAGTCATTTCGAGGCCTAACCGAAGCATAGATTGTTTCGATTACTCCGTTCACTTGCAATTACATTTAGTAATTACTTTACAGTATTTATTAAACTATGTGCTAATGTAATATAGTGATCAGAAACATATTTAAAGCATGATATAAGGAGCATACGCATGAACGATGGAAAAATTGTTCAGATTATAGGTCCGGTTATTGATGCCGAATTCCCCAGGGATTCGGTACCAAAGATTCTTGACGCTTGCGTCATTAATCGTGAAGACAAATCAAAACTCGTTATTGAAGCTGCCATGCACCTCGGGGAAAACACGGTCAGGTGTGTGGCAATGGATTCAACCGATGGCCTTGTTCGCGGTATGAAAGTTGAAAACACCGGTGAACCAATAACAGTCCCTGTCGGCCCCGAAACACTCGGACGCATGCTTAATGTTGTCGGTTTACCAATCGACGGCAAGGGAGAAGTCAAGACAAAGACCAAATTGCCCATTCACAGGCCTGTTCCTTCGTTTGTTGACCAGGACATCGAAACAACTATGCTTGAGACGGGCATCAAGGTTATCGACATGCTGGAGCCGTATCCAAGGGGTGGTAAGATCGGTCTTTTTGGAGGCGCTGGTGTCGGAAAAACTGTTCTTATCATGGAGCTTATCAATAATGTTGCGAAACAGCACTCGGGCATTTCAGTATTCGGTGGAGTTGGTGAACGCACCCGTGAAGGGAACGATCTCTGGCTTGATTTCAATGAGTCGGGGGTTATCGATTCAACTGCTCTCGTTTTTGGCCAGATGAATGAGCCTCCCGGAGCACGACAGCGTGTCGGCCTGACAGCTCTCACCCTTGCAGAATATTTCCGCGATGCCGAAGGCAAGGATGTACTTCTCTTCATCGACAACATTTTCCGTTTTACACAGGCGGGTTCGGAAGTCTCGGCGCTTCTTGGCCGTATGCCTTCTGCAGTGGGATACCAGCCGACTCTCGCCACCGAAATGGGTCTATTGCAGGAGCGGATTACCTCGACGAAGAAGGGATCGATTACATCAGTTCAAGCTATTTACGTTCCTGCAGACGACCTTACCGACCCGGCTCCCGCGACAACGTTCTCACATCTCGATGCAACAACTGTTCTTAGCCGAGCGATCGTGGAGAAGGGTATTTATCCGGCGGTCGATCCTCTCGACTCATCTTCGCGTATTCTTGATCCTAGAATTGTCGGGTACGATCACTACGACACAGCCCGTGAGGTTCAAAATATTCTTCAGCGCTATAAAGACCTTCAGGATATTATCAATATCCTTGGTATGGATGAGCTTTCAGATGAAGACAAAATAACTGTTATGAGAGCCCGTAAGATAGAACGTTTTCTTGGTCAGCCTTTCTTTGTGGCCGAACAATTCACCGGTCTGGCCGGACAGTATATCAAGCTTGAAGAAACCATTAAAGGTTTCAAGGAAATCATCAGCGGCAAGCATGATGAACTTCCCGAGCAGTCTTTTATTAATGTAGGTACAATTGAAATGGCTGTTGAAAAGGGCAAGAAAATACTGGAGCGGCAAAAATAATGGCAGAAAAAACGTTTCATTTTGAAATCATAACTCCTGAAAAAGTGCTTCTATCCGAGGAAATCGATTCTCTCGAAGCGCCCGGAGTCGATGGCGAATTCCAGATATTTGCCGATCACACCCCCTTCCTGACCGGTCTTGATGCCGGACAGGTGACTTGCACCCACCGCAATCAGAAGAAATATATCAGCGTTTCAGGGGGATTCTGCGAAGTTATGCCCGATAAGTCTGTTATTCTTGCACAAACGGCAGAGCTGGCTAATGAAATCGATAAGAAGAGAGCTGAGTCAGCTCGGGACCGGGCAAAAAAACGCATGGAAGCAAAGGATGATCCCTCAATTGACAGTGAACGTGCCCGTATGGCTCTTTTGCGAGCATTGACCCGTCTTAGGGTGGCCGATATAAAATAATTTCAAGCTTTATTATCCGAGAATTGATTTTGAAATAAACGTGACGATAAAGCAATCTTTATTTCCCAAAAAATAGCTTGACTCCTGAAAAATTATAATTACATTATATATGATGTTTTTGAAAGTTCTTCTAATCAGAGATCTTATTAAATGGTAAAAAAGAATAACAACTTATTTATTTTCTTCGCACTTCTCGCCCTTTTTCTGATAGGAGCCGATTATGTATGCGGGCACATGGGCGAAAATCCGTTCGGTCCCAATAATTGTCCTCTGTGTTCCGCATTCCAGTCTGCCGAACTGAGCCACATCCTGCTCTTTTCTATACTGGCCTTCGGTATTCTGCCTGTCTCAGGTTTTTTCAGAATTAATTGTTTATTTTCACCTATTTCCATTTATCTTACAACTTATTCTCTCCGCGCTCCTCCCTGCACCAGATAACTTCTCAAAATAACCACACCTTACAGTTATTTTCCTTTTCCAGGGAAGTTTAAAACGATAAATAACTGTATCTGTCACACAGTCATTACAAGTAATTCATGATGGATTGTAATGTTAAATTTGGCAATTGTTTGTCATCTTATAGCACACATAAGTCCTTTAACTACGTGAATATAAAACACCTGTAATGCCAGCGGAATATGATATATAAACATTGGGGAGAAAAATGAAAATACCAGGTTTTATTGCAATGGCAATGCTGCTGATTTTACCAGGGGGAGCAGTGTTCGCCGAGGAGTCTTGCAGCAAATTGGCAGACCCGGAAACCAAATTATCAAAGCTAGAAAGTGAATTGGTGAACACCATAAACGAATATG
>JABHYP010000414.1 GCA_018656855.1 Candidatus Latescibacterota bacterium
AAGTCAAATATATCACCGGAGCGGAAGTTTCCCTCGATAAAGAGGATGAGGGCCCCCCGGTCGGCGAGCCGGTCGAAATTCAGATATCCGGTGATGATTTTCTCCGTCTCGGTGAAATTGCGAAAGATATCCGTAATACGATACGGGATATTCCCGGGCTGATTGATCTTAAAGATGACTTTGAGAGTTCAAGCCCCGAAATAAGGCTAGAGGTTGACAGGGAAAAAGCTGCGATCCTCGATATAAACACTATGGATATTGCGATGGCTGTCCGAAACGCTATCAGCGGATTTGACAGCGGCGATTTCAGAGTTGAAGAAGAGGATTACGATATCACCGTCAGGTTCGCGGAACAGGATCGCAACGCGTTTCCCGACCTGGACAAGATATATGTTTTCAAGGAAGGGCGGCAGATTCCGCTTTCGAGTGTGACGGAAGCCCGTGCCGCTGCAGGGTACGGAACCATACGACGCAACGACCTCAAACGGGTTGTTACGGTTACCGGAAGTAATTACGGCAGGCTTTCAAGCGAAGTGCTCAAGGATGTACAGGAGAGACTCGCGGATTATCAACTTCCCGGCGGATATACGATTGAATATAGCGGTGAAGACGAAAGCTCTAAGGAAGCCTCGGAGTTTCTCACAAAAGCGCTCACTATCGCTTTGTTCCTGATTGCTATGGTGCTCATAACCCAGTTTGACTCGGTTGTACTGCCGTTCATCATAATTTCAAGCGTGATACTCTCGCTTATCGGCGTGCTCTGGGGACTCATGATTTCCGGGCTTCCTTTCGGTATAATCATGACAGGTGTCGGAGTTATCAGTCTCGCAGGCGTGGTGGTCAACAACGCCATTGTACTCCTCGATTACACTCAGAAACTGCGTAAGTGGGGCAGTTCAAAGAGGGACGCTATTATTGAAGCAGGGAAAACGCGGTTCAGGCCTGTGATTTTAACGGCCATTACAACCATTGTCGGACTCTTTCCACTTGCCACCGGATGGTCGTTTAGTATTCACACTTTCAGATTCGTAGCAGGCGGTTCATCATCGCAGTGGTGGGCGCCGATGGCCATAGCTGTTATTTATGGTCTTGCCGTGGCGACTGTGCTTACGCTCGTTGCTGTTCCAAGCATGTATATGATTCTCGGGAAGAGTGACGAAAAATATGAAAAGGACAGACATATTTAACACTAAGTAAGTAAATTGCCGAGCGATGATTCTTTAAAGATTCTCAACATGAATCTTGCAAAATGAGAAAAATTGTGCTATATTTTATAGCACAATGGAGGGGTTCCCGAGCGGTCAAAGGGAGCAGACTGTAAATCTGTTGGCTCAGCCTTCGGAGGTTCGATTCCTCCCCCCTCCACCAGAATGAATTTTAAAGACTTGCGTTGAATGACGTGGGTCTTTTTTGTTGTTTGGATAGGAGAGGGTCCAGGTAATCGTTACAAATTGTAAAAATATGCTTAATGCCACCGACGGACTCCGTATAGGAATAGGCGCTAGTTATCGACTTATGTCAGGCTCAAAAATATCAAATATAAAATACAGCAAACCAACTTTAAGTATTACATTCATATTTATCAAATCAAAGTCATAATGATGTGTCGCTAAGCGTTTATAATGTTTATTTAATAAAATTATTACACACAAAAAAGGCAGGATTTTTTCCTGCCTTTTATCTCCAAATACCTGTCGTGGCTTATTATATTAAAATGCGAAATTTACGATCGGGAGGAATTTGAAAGGATTGCCACTGTTATTTAAGTTTATGATTCCAAGCTGAAGTCCATAGAGTGTTTCTGTGATATTAACAAAACCGAACTGGACACCTCTCAAATCGTTCGTTTTGTTAAATACCGCAGTCTGGAGACCGACTGTCTGGCTATCGTTGATATTAACAAAACCACTCTGCCAGCCAAGAAAATCACCATCTACAAAATTAACAAGACCTTCCTGGTAACCAGTTGCACTGCCACCCACAATGTTGACAACACCACATTGCCAGCCGAGAAAATCGTCTGTCACTTTCGTTACGATGCCCCAGTCAATACCATGAACCTGCTGATTGACGCCGTAGATAGATAAACGAAGCCCGTGAATCTGTGTGCTGGCGTCATATAAACGTACCTTTTTACATAATGAAAGCTGAATGGGTTTAACTTCCCCAAAGGCTGACGAGGTCAGAGCTAAAATTAATACCGAAACAACAATAATCGTAAAGAAAATTGCTTTCTTCATGTTTTCTCCTTTGATTTGGTATGAAGGTATTATGAAAATACGAAAAAATCCTGCCTGCAAATGAATAATATCAATTTTACAGTATTTATTCAAGTATTTTATCAAAAAACCTTTAATACCCCGCTTTAAATCCACCATCGGGAATGTCACGTTTCATCGCCCAGTAAGAAGCATTCCACATTATTTGCTTGACACATTATTGCAATGGTAATATTTTGTGTATATACAAATCATAGTTCGTAATGCTATTACTGATAATGCTGTTTCAGTAAGAAAGTCAGAACAATGCAACCTGCAAGGGCTGACTCTTTCACAGTAATAAAGCAAACGCACGTAAAAGAGCAGCAACCGAAACTCCTCGACCTTCTTCGAGAAACTCTTCGTACCCGTCATTACAGCCGTCGGACAGAACAGACCTATTGTTATTGGATTAAAAGGTTCATTTACTCTCATACCTTTCGACATTCTTTTACGACCCATTTGCTGGCAGATGGTTATGATATTCGAACAGTTCAGGAATTACTTGGCCATAAAGACGTCAAAACAACCATGATTTATACACACGTTCTAAACCGTGGTGGAAAGGGAGTGATAAGCCCGGCTGGCAATTTGTAGAAAATGATGCTGAATTGGGGTTATATACAGACTGTATATAATTCCTGCTAAACTTGTGATAATTATGATTCAACAGAATGTTATTTATAATATTACACATATATTCTTAGTATTTCAGTGGGGTCTTATACAGCGCAAATAGCTGTATATAGGTTCTTAGCACAGTTCTGTATAAGCCCTAGTTATGTGTGTAATTCTTTAAACAAATAAGCTGGAATAATAAGGGATTGAATCTAACTTTGGGTAACAACAACAAAATCCAACTAGGCGATACAACCAATGAACTTGCTGAAGAAATCCACAAGAGTTGGTACGAATTTGTAGCAGGCCAATACATTCAACCCCCTGTTCCGAGCCTTCTGCAGTTCAAATCATTACTGGAAGTCGCTTACTTATCAACAATGGAGATGGAGGAAGGGCGTCCAACGAAATTTACCATCTGTTGTTCTGCTAAAGGAAGACTCGTCAAAAGAGATGGCATAGACGAGAAGATTGAATCGTGGCCGTTTGAGACAAATAGGACATTTAATGTACAGGAAATAAGACGTCTCGCAGCCGCAGCAGATCCCGACTCGACTGCCATTTGGGTTCAGTTTGCAAAGAAACAGAACTCTCGATTAGAGATTCATGGCCTGCTCAGTGTCGGGTCGTCATGGGCTACTGCGAGAAGCGCTTATTCTTATTTTTATCTATCTCTTCCAAACACACTAACCGTGAGAGGGCTTTCACCAGGTCATTTGGCCGTTTATCAAGGCGGTTATGCTGTCGGTCAAATTAAGTCAGGAACGGTACAGGTTGGAGATCTACCGCTGGGCTTTATGGATTTGCTTGGAGCTTATCCAATTTTTAAAGAAGGTCATAGTTTATTGAGAGATGAAATCATCATTCCTAAACACGAATATATAAATGAATGGCACGAATTCGAATGGATTGCTTATGTTAATGTGATATTAGCTATCGTAAATTCTATCAAACTTCAGGGACATGGTGGAGCTCTCATCGTAAGTAGTTCACAATCAAAGATAATAGAAAATCACACGGTAAAAGTTAAGTATCAGTACTCTCCTCAAAAACATTATTTGCGGGAAGCATTCGTTGACTTCATGAATTGTAGACACAAACACAGTGATAGGTTGGTGTTCCTTCAAGAGCACGGAAAGCCCACTAAGAACGACCAGCAGTTAAATTTCACTTTTTTTAAGCTTGTTGAGGCAGAGAAAAGACTATCAGAGAATACTATTTTTGCTGGTAAGCTCTCTGGCACTGATGGTGCATTGCTGCTTACAGCTGATTTAAAGCTACTGGGATTTGGTACAGAAATACGCTTAGACAGAATTCCTTCGGATGTTAAGGTATACAAAGTCACACCATCCACTCATGAAGCCGACGAAAAAGAAGAAGAATTAGATAGTGAACAATTCGGGATGAGACACCGTTCAGCAATCAAGTTGTGTTCGCAATGCAAAGATATCATAATCTTTGTAGTTTCTCAAGATGGAGGAATTAGCCTTATCTGGAACAAGGATACAAAAGTTTTCTTCAGATCAGAAATAAAAACCGCGAACTTGAATATGGTGCTTTCTTAACTGTTAAGCACATAACAACCGCTTTCACAGCGACGGCGGGGCTCAAGCGGTCTGGACTAATCTTGAGAATTTTCAAAGCTTTTTCTTTTCAGTAAGTTGTGTTCGTTAAAAACCACCGCGCGTGAAGCGGAGCGTTAGGCAAAAGGAAGGATAGCGAAATGATCAGACTTTTTTCAGATTTAGTTGAATCAGCGGCTACCGGAGAAAAAGCGGCTATTCGTGCACTTCAGGCATGGCAATTTTTAATTGGCAAGGCAAACGACCGCCAAACATTACGATATGGAGATCTTGCGAATTTGATGGGGTATACAGATAACCGTCCATTATCTTCTATCCTTGGACATATCATGTATTTCTGCAATCAGAAGGGCCTTCCTCCATTAACTATTATTGTCGTTAACAAGGATGGCACTCCAGGTGAGGGATTTAGTGATGCCGCTCCAGACGAATTCCACAAAAAGCGCGAGGAAGTGTTTCTATTCGATTGGTTTGGAGTCATGCCACCAACAATTCAGGAATTTCGTAAAGCGTGGGTGGCTGCCGAATAATTAGGTACAATTTATGTCTAACAACCCAATCCAGCGGACGCTAACGCGCCGCTGATTTCGGTCGTTAGATTTCGGAGGGGAAATTTGAAAGGAACGGGATTTTCACCAACTCATTGTGAGCTTTGGAGTTGCTGCGAGCAGATGGCTAGGCAAGCAGATCAAGTACAGAAAGGTGCCTTCTACTTTCATATGG
>JABHYP010000415.1 GCA_018656855.1 Candidatus Latescibacterota bacterium
GGATTTTCTTTTTCGTTCATTGTATCACTTCTTCTTTTTCACGTAATGTCAGGTTGTCGATTGCATCGACCAAATCCCTCAATTCTTCCGGTGAGCACCAAATTTGCTGCCTATGCCATTCTCCGGCTCTGTTGTTGTAGTTTGAGTATTGTACGCATACTCTGATGTTATCTATCCTGACTTCGCTTCTTATGGTGTCGCCGTTTCTGATTACCTTTTCAAATTTGAACAGGCTTATTTGAAATCGTCCTGATTTTGTCTTCCTATATGGCTTTTCATTCATTTTTTGTTTTCCTCCGATACCGCTTCTCTGAGGGCATCTATATCAACCTTTGATGATAGATGTCCTCGTTGGGGTACAGTCTATATTGTTTTTATTTCTTTATAGCTTTTTTTCTAGTAGTATGGTATGAGTTCACATTCGTAGTTTGATAGTTTCGATAGCCAGTCGATTCCTTCTTCGATGGTTTCTATTATTTCATCGTAACTTGAGTATGAGTCATCGTGTTCTTCTTTATATCTATCGAGGTATCGCGCAATATATCCGGCTATTTCACTGAGTTTTTCTGTATTTATTTTTTCGTAGAGAAATCCCGCGTCTGGATAATTTATTGCTTCAAGTGCTTCGACTAATATTTTGCCTGGATAACTGCAATGTTGGCCTTTTTCATTGAATCTACAATTGCCTTTTTTCTTGGTTTTATTGCAGTCGACTTCTCCATTTTCTTTGTATATTGCCATTTTCCATGTAGTGCATGGATATGGTTTTGGTTCATTTTGTAATCCCATTTTGTTTTCCTCCGATACCCTTCTTGTAGAGGGCATCTATATCAATCCTTGATGGTAGATGTCCTCGGCTGTTATTCGGGTAGGATGTTGTTAATTATTTCTTCGATTGCTTGTTTAAGGTCATTTAGTTCTTTCATTTTACACTGGATTTTTTGTTTACTGAATGATTTATCGAATCGGTTGTTCTCATGTATGATGACTGCGTTTTCTGCGATTATTTCTTCGATTCCACTTGGATATGGTTTTGTTGTTCGAAACATTCCGATTCTGAAGCGATTGGTTTTTGAAGCTTTAACGAACCGCTTACGGGGATTAGTGCTGTAAGAGTGTTGCTCAAGGATATTCTGTGGTGTATAGTATTTTTCTGCGACTGCTATTGTAAGTTGCTTTAGGATGTCGACGTACCCTCGGTTTTCATTAATCATGATCATCACCTTACATTTTTTTACGGCGTACTACATGTCTGAGGAGATGTTCTTTCCTTCGGAGATGGCTGTTATTGATTTCCTCCAGTTGTAACATAATATCCTTGCTTATCTTAACTGAATTGTTCTTGTATGTTAGCTTTTGACTCATTGTATCACCTCGAAGCTGTCTTCTTTCGAGACGGCTTCTGTACGTAAGAATTTACAGAAGTCGTCATTATCGTTAATCTGTTGGCTATATGGAAAAGCAGATACAGAGCAATGGCTAGGAATTCTCTAGATTAAAGGTTATTATTGTAGTAAGTCAATTAACCTATAACAAATTCAGTAAGGAGTTTATCAAATGACGAAAGAAGGGCTAATGGCAAAAGTAGCTGAGGATGCAGGCACGACAAAAAAAGAAGCAGCACAGGTTTTGAAATCATTTCTCGATAGTATAGAAAGTGCCCTTGTCAAGGGAGACAAAGTAAGTCTAATTGGATTCGGTACATTCTCTGTTTCAAAACGAGCTGCGCGAGAAGGAAGAAATCCTGCAACAGGTGCAGCTATTAAGATTCCAGCAGCTAATGTTCCAAAATTTAAAGCTGGAAAGAAACTGAAAGATGCTGTGCGATAGAGTTGGTACAGGGCAGCTTAATAAATATTGAAAGGCTGCCCGTTTAAATTATTGAAATTTAAAAATTTCTTTTAATAATTAAGTTTCCTCCTATTAATGCGTACATGGACTCATTGAGAGCATAAATACGCAGTTTGAAATAAGTGCTTATCTCTGAACCCATACCATCAACAGCGAAATAAACTTCATTATAATATAGAAACTTATAAGCTAACAAATAAAAGGACGCGGGATTGATTCCTGTGTCCTTTTATGTACATATTAAAAGTCAATGATTGAAACATTTACACAATTATTGTGTTTTCTATTTAATTATGAGATTCTGTTTTAGCGCTATTTTGTATTAAACAAACTCTGCTTGCAATAAAATATTTCTATACCATAGTGTTTTGCTAATTGCTTAGGGTATTCTAACAGTTCGACGAAATATTCATTAGGCATTCTGAAAGCATTCCCTTTTTTTATCAATTTTCCTTCTCCTAATTCTTTATAAAGAGGTAAATATCTTTCAACAATATCTGATTTTTGATATCTGCCAAATGTAAGCTTCAATGGTGAAACGATAATTCGATAACAATTGATGTCATTAGCGAATTTAAGCAGATTATTGATATCTCCTTCAGTTTGAGCTACTGGAGCGCCATAATCAGTTAATCTTGGTTTTTTGAAATATTTTTGAGAAAGAGGTTCCCTTGGAAATAATGGATCGAGTCTCAATGCAACGCTGATATTGCTTTTTCTAAGACTCGCCATTCCTTTTAATCTTGACCTTATAGAAGGTGAGCATAATTCAATGGATGATTTTCTTTTTTCATCAAAAAAAGCACATGACACCTCAACCTTTAAATTATTTATTTCTCTGCAGATCGTTAAATATTCATTCGAAGATAATAATTCAGGATTCTTTGTCAGGATCGTAATAGTTGTGAATAAGTTTTGATTTTCAGAAAGTTTGTTTAACGTCCAAAGCATATCTTTTTGAACATTCTCCAATGGCTGAAGAGGATCAGTAGAGTTTGATAAATGCAATGGTGAAGGTGTTAAATTAAGTGCTTTCAATTCTTCAATATCTTTGACAAATTGCTCCCGATATATTTTCTTCTTTCTTCCAATAAAAGAATCTCTGATATAGCCTACTGAATAGCAATATTTACACCAATGAGAACACCCAGTATAAACATTGATACAAAATCGAAGACCTGCAGGAAAACATTTTCTTTTTGCAAACGGATCATATAATCCTATAACATGATTTCTGTTATTGAGAGTTTTACCTGATATTGTTTTTGGCGCTGAGTACAAGTAAGTCATCCACCTGATTTGTTCATCAAATCCAATATCTTTCAATAAATCCTTATCAGGGAGCAGATTCAAACAATCGTACAAATCAGAATGACTGAATTTCTTCCAGTTACCTCGAAATATCGATTCTCCTATTAAATTATTCATTGTTTTATCCTTCAGTTTAAATTGTTGATATTCTCATAATAATATATCTTCAAAAAAATGGTAAGTTTTATTGCTTATTATGGTTCAAATTCATCTTTTTTCATGACAAGTATCTCCTTTGTAAGTGAGTTTTTCTCGATATTGTGTTAACTAATATTCTTTATGATCAAAAATCCGACAGATATTTGAATTCACTTACTCCTGCCGCATCGAACCATGCAATCCACATCACTTTCAACCGGTCGTTTTCTGTGCTGCTTTTGCACCCGTATCCCGCTCCGAGAGCTATGATTTCAACACCTTTGAGTATACCCGATGCTACCGGTAATAATCCGTTTCTTGTTTTGATTAGTTTATAGCAGTTTGCTTCAGCACTGTACTCGAGCATATCAGAGAGTACTATTATCTTTGTTTTTCTGGTTTTGTTAATTCTCTCAGCAATAATTTTGAGTTCTCCAATAATGCTCGTTGTTTCTTGGAGAACGAGTTTCCCTTCATTAATTAGCTTAGGAAGGTTACCTACAAATAACTCTATGTTTCGCTTTATATCCGCCGGCCGCTGCCCCTTCTTCCTTGACAGCATGAACGAGAAAGACAGTATGTTGCTGCTCCTTTCATAGTCACCAAACGTCCTGATCTCAATAGTCGTTCCGAGCTGCAAGTTTTCAATAATGCTTCCGATGTACTGAGCAGCCTTTCTGGCGAACAATTTATTCTGAACATGGAGCGCTGAATCGCTCAGATCAACAAGGACTATTACATGTTCCCGCGCTATTTCATTTCCTGCTGTATTTTTCGCTATGAATCCTATAATCGTAACGCTAACAATCATAATAAATATCATTTGTTTCATCTCATTCCTCCTCGAAAACCGATTCAATAGTAGCCGCGTTATCACCATCATTAAAACCACCTGGATCTATTTTATCTATGGCCTCACCAAGACTGTTTTCATCTCCATGCTCCTCAGGATTTACCAGTCTGATGTTATGTAATGATTCCTCTGCTTTCTGTATAATATCCTTTGTTGCATCTATATTCATTGCATAAAGCCATTTCCATTTGATAACTTGCCAGAAAGAATAGACACTGAAATCATCATTCTTTTCTCCATAAATAATCAGATTGTGAAGCTGAGTTTTCAAATACCTTAAACCGCAAGTGAACGCTGCCAAGACTTCTTCCTGAGCTGCCCTATATAGGATGTTTTTGTTATCTCTAAGGCATTGAAGATCATTATCGTGGCCTTGTAAGTGCTGATTGCATCGCTCCAGTAACCGGTAACGATCAACAACTTGTTTTGCCCTGGCAAGATTACCAATGACTTTAACTATCTTTTTCATGTTAATGATTGCTACCACACCCAAAAATGAAAACAACAGAAATGCAAACCGATACCACTTAGCGCTCTTAATAAAAGCGTGTTTACCAACAGATTCTTCGATACTTGAATTTCCATCTTCAATAACTGGTTCTTGTTCAGTTTTAACAGGGTCTTCTGTTCCCACCCCAAATAACTCGTCAAAAGCATTATTTGAACTTTCTTCAGGGTATTCGCTCTGTATATGATTGTCTAGGAGAGGATAAATCTGTGCTCCACCGATATTACATAAAGCAAAAAGAATTAGAATTAAAAGGCACCAAAACGTAAGTCTTTGGACCGCTCTACTGAGATAATAAAAACAGCATTCGAGAATAAGGACAATACTCGTTCCCAGAAAAGCTTTTAATTGAACCATGTGAAGGAGTTCTTCAGGAACAATCCCGAATTCGTTTTTAGCGAGATTGTAAAAGAAATCATAAGAGAGCCCGTAATCAACTATTGCTGCGATTACAAAAACAACACTCCAAAAACATAGCAGGAAATATGGGAACCAGCCATGAGATTTGAGATAATCAACTGCCTTTTGAAAAGTATCCGCAATGGCTGATTCGATAAGATTATTGTTATTCACGCTAACCTCCTTTCTTTAACAATACAATCTTTTCTTTTAGTTTAATAATGTCATTAATCAATGACGGTTCTTCATCCTTGATATCATTAAATATTATTGGTCGAGAAAGTTCCGACCGTATGATATTAGCCTGCTCTTCGAGCATTTCTTTCTGCGCTTTCGACTGGCTGATCCGCTGATTAATCATAGTTTCCATCACGCCCAGGCATTTATCGAGATCATCCTGAATAATAGGGCAGCCTGCCTGACCGGCCACCTCGTGATTAAGCAGTATCGAACTACGGCTCGTACAAAACTCGTTAAGAACATTGGTTAATAATCCATTGGGCAGATTAATCGAATAATTCGACCGGTAAGACCTTCGATTACGACCAAGAATATTTTGAAATAATCCCATGCTAATCTCCTTCGTTATGATTAATTTTTTCCATTATATATTCTACATATTCTGAAACAGAATTTTATTCGATTACATAGATATTCATTTGTCGCTTCACAAGTAACACGTTCTGGCAAACAACTTTTTCACAAATTATTTTTCAGAATTATTTTAAATAGGAGTTTCTAAAGAGTAAAACGGGGATGAGAGCAAAGAATTAATAAAAATAATGAAAAAGATGCTTAAATTCTGTTTTGAATAATCCTCGTTGTCCAACGGCGCTTACATCCGCGACAACGCCGGAGTCGCTTTAAACCTTTGAGGGTCTTACGGTAGCCTTTCCAATGAGTCTTCACGCTACCACAATACGGACACTTAAAAGGTCTTCCCATAACACAATCACCTCAATAACATGTGAAGGTAACGATCATATATAAATGCTTCGATTATGGGCTCGATGCTAATAGAGAAAAGCGTGGAACTATCGAGGATTGAACCGACGACCTCCTGACTGCCAGACAGGCTGTCGGTAAAATCATAACTTTATAATTTTCTATATGTTAAGCGTAACCACATACAATTACATATATTTACATAATTTACTTTATCTCCATTATTTCTATAATTTACATTATTTCTATTATTTATCGAAAAATTAGTAACAAATCGTCTGAAAATTAGTAACAAACATATATTCGTGATATAATAATCTATAATGATTTTTTACTCAACCCTTCTTCTCGACAACCTCATTATAAGGGTAAGGTCTGGGTAATATTCCATAAAAGAACATATTATATAACTCAAGGGTAAATTCGTTATTATTGGGGTAAAGTTTTTTTAAATTATCATCACCAAACAATTCCTGCAGTATGTCAAAAACTGCAATAATGAATTCCGGGCTGATCTCCTGGCGAATGTCACCGTTTTTCTGCCAGTCAATAATGTAGTCCACAAAGCGTTTATAACTTTTCTGCATATATTCCTGAATAAACTCTGTCAATTCTGGATTAAAATGGCTGTATTCCTTAATATATCCTTGGTCCATATCCGAATATAATTCAATCTCCCATTCTATCATTCGTTTTAACTTTTCTGTTATAGGAATGGTCAAAGTTATGATTCTATCAAATTCCTCGAACTTGTTTTCTAACCTAAAATAAATGATATACTTTACCAAATCGGTTTTATTTTTAAAGTATTTGTAAAATGTCATCTTGCTGACATTTGCTTGTTGACATATCTTTTCCACAGTAATCTTTTTAATGCCGTAATTCATAAATAAGGCATCGGAAGTATCCACAATTTGGATAATATTTTTAGACTTATTTGGAGTAGATTCATGCGTCATATGTTGTTCTCTTTTATCATAAGATTTTTTTACTAATAAGGTTATATAGTTCAACATATTTCGATGCTGATTTTTTCCATGAAAAATCCTGAGACATGCAATTTTTCACGACATTGTTCCATTGCATACGATCAGATAAACTAAATGCATTAACTGCTCTTGTGACTGCATCCAGGAGAGCATCAGGTGAGTAGTCTTTGAAAGATATTCCTGTTCCATTTTCAGGATTATCATAAAAATCGATGACAGTATCGGTCAAACCGCCGGTTGCATGAACTACCGGAACAGTACCGTATCTCATTGCGATGAGTTGCCCTAATCCGCAAGGTTCATATTTGCTTGGCATGAGCAGCATATCAGCTCCTGCGTATATTTGGTGTTCCATCCTTTTGTCATATCGTAAAAATACTTTGAGGCGTTCGGGATACAATTCCTGGTATTTTAAAAGTGCACTGTGCCATTCAAAAGTTCCTATACCAAGTATTACAACGCGAATATCAAGTTTGTGAAGATCCCGTGTCGCTTTTTCTATAATATCAAATCCTTTTTGGTCATTCAGTTTTGTGACCATTCCCACTAGAGAGACATTGTCTTCAGCCTCAAAACCACACTGGTTAAGAAGGGATTTCCTGCATTCATACTTTCCTTCAAGATTATCAATTGAATAATTCTGTTTGATATATCTATCTGTTTCAGGATTCCATTCTTTGTATTCAATACCATTTAAAATACCATAAATATCTTCTTTTCTATCTTGAAGGTTTTTCTGAAATTCCATTCCAAGCTCTGTTTCTGTTATCTCTTTAGCATAAGTTTCACTTACTGTTGTAATAGCATCAGCAAAACATATTCCTCCACGAATGAATGAAACGTTCCCATGGTACCTTAACTGACATTCATATACTTCTCTAGGCAATTGACTCATTGTAAAAACTGATTCGGAGAATATACCCTGAAAACCAAGATTATGAATAGTAAAGAATTTGGCCGCTTTTTTATTCAATTGCGAGTTTTTAAATAAAGTTGATAGATATGCAAAGGTCATTCCAGTTTGCCATTCGTGCGCATGGATCACATCGGGATTAATATGAAGTGCTTCGGTTACTTCAATTATCGCACGAGCATAAAAGATAAATCGTAATCCATTGATGTTTTCTTTACTGTTTATATCACTGTAACGGCTTCCTTGTTTGAACATATCGTTTTCTAAAAGATAAATTGTCAAACCATTCCATTCTGAAGAATAGACCTCAATCGACCATAATTCTCTTCCTATCGGGATTGGTATTTCGAGATCGAGACTTTTAAATCCGAAGCGATAACGGTCAATAGTTGAAAAACCCGGAAGCATAACAGAAACATCATGTCCCAGTTTTGCAATTTCCTGTGCTAAAGTACCGATGACATCCGCCCGTTCTCCCAATTTATAGAATGGTGACATCTCTGAAGCAGCAACTAGTATATTCATTGATTCCTCCCATATTTACTTTATCTCATACTCCCATAACACATTTTAAAGTATCAACACACTGATCAGCAACATGTTCAATATTATTTTGTGAAATCTCATTCCAATTATCAACAATCCAATTATCAAATGCCCTTCCTAAAGCAAGAACAATATTGATAAGCAAATCCAATGGAAGGTCATCCCTTAAAACGCCCATTTTCTGTCCATAACGCAATATTTCTCCTATAGAGTCCGTTCCTTTCTTGTAAAATTCAGCAACTGGACCGGATTTATATTTGTTACCTGAAAGTCTTAATATTTCTCGAGCTAATTGTACCAACTCTGGTTTAGTGAATTCAAGCTCAAACATTTTAATTGAAAACATTCGCACATCATCCCAGTAATCAGAGCTATATACACCTGTAATGGGCGATACTAGAATTGAACTAGTGACTTCCTGCATGTCAAGCAGGCGGAAGTGTTGATTTTCTAATCATCGTAAATCATTAAAAAACAATCTAAAGCGTTATGGTCTCTGCACATACAAAAACTCAAGTAAAGTTCACAATTCACACCATTGCCTCTATTTCACATATTTTCTGACACGTATTTACACACATTGAATTTGTGGGAATTAGACTAAAATATGCGAAATACACCAAAATATGTCATTTGTGTGAAATATACTTAATTATTTTGGACGCGTGTTCGACTCCCGCCGCTTCAACCAATA
>JABHYP010000416.1 GCA_018656855.1 Candidatus Latescibacterota bacterium
ATGGGGAATACCGGATAAAAAGCTTGTTGTAAGCAGTATCAGCGTTGACAATACGGTGTTCACAGTTTCGCCGTCATCAGTTTCTGTAAAGGGCGGTGGTAGCGAGACGGTGACAGTTACTTTCAAACCGACGGTTACCGGTGAATAACACTGATCCTGGTGAAGTGAGCTTTATCGCTAACGATATAATAAGCAATTAGTACTATATTCTTCTTTAATAAATCCCAATTCTTCGAGTATTCTTAGCTTAGAATTAAGTTCCTTGATATCTCCTACAAGAGAATTATTATCAAGAAATATTATTTCATCATCTAATGGCACTTGAAATGTTCTTCCATTGGGATATTCATTTAAAACATTAGAAATTTCATTGATAAGCAGAGGCATATTTGCTTTAGCATTTAAAAAATTCTTTTTATCTTCTTTTTGAACATCTTCCTTTTGCCACATGTAAAACCATTTCGAGCTTAAGAATCCCCCACATCCCCCAATAAGAACACCAATTATAAAACCAATCCCAATTTGAACGAAATCAATATCCATTAATATATCTTCCTATATTTTATTGACAGTGATTTATTCTGTGTTTTCATTATTGACCTCCAGATGCCAGCACTAATAAAACAATAAGTAGTGTGCCAAGTCCTGCACCGACGTTAAATCTCCCTTTTCGTGTTATTTTTACATAATTTGAATAGCCATCCTCGAATTCCATTCTATTCGTTCGGTTTAGATTCCTTAAATGTATTCCAGGGACATCAACCTGCCATCCGGATACTATCATATAACCAATACCCCATCCTATTATACCCAAGCTTACTCCAGCGAGGAAACCCCCTGCCATAGCACCACCTCCAGTATACTCTCTTTTTGCTCTATACTGACCTTCAACATAATAGTTTTTCGCTTGAGCAAATGTTATGCCTCGTGTAAAATCTTCAGCTAATACTAACGATGTTGGCAACATAAAAGCTAAAACTAAAACAACTGACACAACTTTTTGGAAAATTCTCATGATAAGCTCCTTGTTAGAAGTATTTTAAGAATTTATCTTAGGGTGCACCATCGAGTCACCTCAGTCAAAGCGGAATAAATTAAATGTTACAGTTATTATATTCTATTTAGCAGAACTATACAAATGTTTTTTTTGACAGAAATATTATTTACTATAATATATATTAATGTTTATAATGTAGGTATTTCAAAAAATATAAAAGCCGTTAAGAATTTTATGTAAATACACGATATCCGTGGTTCAGACTGTGTTTTTAACCGGATTAATAATTTCGAGATGTGAAAAGATGAAACTTATACTCCTGAGTACGCTCGTTATCATGCTTCTGCTTAATTGTACCCTTGCGTGTGCAGTGGATGCGAACTATAATAATTCGTTTTGCGAATGGTCGAACTACCAGGTGAGCATTGGGTACTGGAATGATAATTTTGCAGGCCCGAAACTTGCTGAAAAATTATTCGGATTCGGCATTGATGATTTTGTAACAACCAGCCTCTCGGTACAGATTGCTCTTGAGAATCAACAAAACTGGTGGCTTCTTGATATCTACTACAATGTTCTGACAAATAAATCCGGAAACTACAGGCTTGACCTGTTATCAGCGCGCATTTCATTTGAGAAAGATACATCGGCAGGGTTGGTACAGGCCGGAACAGGCATCACAGCGAGCGGAGACTTTAGCGGCAGCGACTTTCAGAACCGGTACCATGCGGTGTTCGGTTATAACAGAGTAGAGCTTCCTTACGCCGGAAAAAATTATGCAGGCCTGATTGCTTTTTTAAGGTATGAGCCGGTTTTATGGGAAAATGAACCATTAGCTATTCATGGCTATGCGGCTCATTCTTACAGCGCTGCCGCGGGGCCGAGTAATTTCCGGGCAGGACTTGAATTGAATATTACTTTGCACCCGTATAAAAAAAACCATATCCTGCATCTTCAAACTCGCGCCGGATATATCGATTATTACCGTTCGGAAAAATACTTAAAACCAATGTTCGGTAAAGGATTCACATGGGGAATTCTTTTGTCGGGAGGCAGCATCGGCAAATTCAACTGCGCTGTCTGGGCAACGGGCAATCAGTATGGCCAAAAACAGCCGCATTTTGGAATTTCATTTACCTATGGCTGGAACGGAAGCAGAATGTGTGACCTGAGCGACATTACATTCCCCTGAGAAACCGGCAGTTACAGGCATAATATTTAAATACGCAATCAGGCCAGAACAGAGCACTTTTCATTGCTTTATCCTCCCCCTGATACCGGTAATGTCAAAAGTTTTTACGCAATTATTTCCATGAAACTTTAAATTCGGTATATGATTCTTGTTTTGTTAACGATTTATCTGTTTTTACAGCTACATGCCGACAGCCGGAAATTTCTACGGCGCGTTGCATCCATCCTGCGATACGGTTTTCAATTACTTCGTCCATTTCAGGGAATTCAGTTATGTGGACGATAGCAAAATTCTTTTCCTCTTTAACGACTTCAATACTGCTGGGTTTGTAATACGTGGGGAGTATATTGCTTGTTTTTTAATTAAGACAGCGGGCGAGGCCAATTTTGCCAGAACTTTATAAATACCTTTCAAACCGTATTCGGCGCTGAACCGGCCACATTCCCATGCTCCTCTTAAACTGCGATTATAGAATAAGTCGCATATTTTTCTTGATGGTTCACTCATGATTTCTTTAAGCGGAAACCACTCGTTTTTATTTATAGCAGTACTATACACTTTTTTCGCATCAGATGAAAGTTCATCCAGCCAAAGTTTGTATTTGTCTCGACCAAACTTTTTTAGTATAAACAACGGTATGGAAACCATTGCTTTGCCGCTTACCTGCATCATATTATCTCTCTTTATAAACACAAGGTTAAAAAAATTCAACTTAAATAATCCTCCGGCACATTATATTCCTTTGCCATAATTCTGCCGTCAAAGATTATTTCGTTACCGGTACAACGTCCCCAGCTTCTCGCATACCCTGAAATCATCGCCGCCGAAACGGTCCCAGATGGTGGGCCTGAATATCTGATCGTCCGGAATATTGTGGAAATCCACAGGTATCCTCAGCATCGCGTTAAGAGTCATCATATCTTTGCCGATAAGCCCGAAAGAATTGGCGTCATGGTTCGGCCCAATCAGAGACATATACTCGAACGATGTCATATCCCAGGGTGTCCAGTATGTTTCTGGCCAGGTCGGGTCAGTATGGCTGCTGACATGATCGGCGACCTTTTCGGGAAGTTCAATGGTTTCACCCTCGACCACGGAACAGGTCAACATATCACCCACAACATTATAGCGGTAAGCTGTCATTAGTATGCCGCCCGGAGTCCTGAAATGGCTTGACAAACCATCGCCGAGAAAATATTCGAGTGTCGCTGCTGTATATGTCGTGCCATTGATAGCAGCTTCGATAAGTTTTTCCTGGAGCGCTTTACTCGTTCGTATCGCTTCAGCTACCTCACCGATGTCTATATTGTCTGAACCCGAAGTTTTAGAAACCAGGGAAATGACATTCAGAGCATAATCAAGAGCGCCGGCCCCGGAATTACGTTTGTCGATGAAACCACCCGGAGCGATACTGCTGATGTCCTCGCCGGTTGCTTCTTTGACGCTTTCAACTGTCCAGTTTGTCCGAATATCCGCAAACAACTGGGGAATGCCGGTTAGCAAATAAGCGACAAGCATGCCGACAGCATTTTTAGAGTCGTTCTCGGTTGCCACGATAAATGCCTGTCTGAAGCCGTTCCAATCGAATGAACTGTTAAGTATGGACTCGGTAAGGTCGAAGTTGGGGTAAAGATCGGTCCATGCCCGTTGGCCCTGTGTGCCTGAGGCAATGGCGTTATATCCCTGAGCGTGTTCGACATCGGCCCTGAAGCCCTGCGCTTTTCCTACCTCAGGATCGGCAAGCACGGGATTTCCGACCATCATATCCCGCACTATCATTGTCATTTTAATACATTCCCGGAGAAGGTCATCGGGTGAATAAGGCCGCGTTCCTGATCCAAAATCGTATCTGAACTTTTCTTTCATGAAAGCAAACGCCCGTTCAAGCTCATCATGATTGTAGAAACCGTTATCCATACGACCCTTCACAGCGACCATATCCACTGAAACAGTTCCCATGCCGAGGTAATTGTGGAATATGTTGCGGCGTACATCGGAGCCGATGATACCCATCGATACTCCACCGATGGACAGATAATTCTTGCCGCGCATTTCAGCCACCGCAACGGCAGCGCGGGCAAACCTGAGGAGCCGGTCGGCTATAAAAGGATTTATATCACCCTCTTCAGATTCAAGGTCAGGACTGTAGACGGAAAAAATTGGCCGTTCTTTTTCATCCATTGCTGCGCAAAATGCCTTGAGCCACACCGCGCCGGGCCTGTCGGTCTGATTGAGGCCGTAGGCCGCTTGCTGCCACTCGGTGCTCCCGATACCCTGTATGGCCGACATCAATTCGTCGCTGTATGCCCATGATCTGCTGACCCAGATGTTGGCGCTGACCCCCTCTTTTACATAGTA
>JABHYP010000417.1 GCA_018656855.1 Candidatus Latescibacterota bacterium
TATACATTTAATTCGTCAAGGAACCAGTCGTACAAGGGGCGGTGATCTTCAAATTCCAGCGTACAGATTGAATGTGTAATCCCCTCTATTGAATCCGAAAGGCAGTGGGTAAAGTCGTACATCGGATAAATACACCACCTGTCTCCCGTCCTGTGATGAGACAACTTTATTATACGGTAGATAACCGGATCACGCATATTCATATTCGAAGATGCCATATCAATTTTTGCCCTGAGCACATGTTCGCCTTCCTCGAATTCACCTGCCCGCATTCGCTCGAACAGGTCAAGGTTTTCTTCGACCGAACGGTTGCGGTAGGGACTTTCCCTGCCCGGCTCGGTCCAGAGGCCGCGATATTCTCCGATTTCCTTTGCACTCAGGCTGCATACATACGCCTTGCCGGTTTTGATAAGCTGTATTGCGCAACCGTATAATTGATCAAAATAGTCGGAAGCATAGAACCCACGATCTTCCCAGTCAAAACCAAGCCATTGCACGTCTGATTTTATCGATTCAATGTATTCAATATCTTCTGTGCTCGGATTAGTATCGTCAAAACGCAAATTACAGAGGCCGCGGTATTCTGTGGCAAGACCGAAGTTAAGGCAGATGGATTTGGCATGCCCGATATGCAGATAACCGTTCGGGTCAGGTGGAAAACGGGTATGAACCCGGCCATCGTTTTTATTCTTCATTAGGTCATCATCGATTATTGTGCGAATAAAATTTGTGGGGGCAGTAGAATTGGCAGTAATTTTATTTTCGGATTCTTTTTCATTTTTCTTTTTGTTTGCGTTTTCTCTGTTCATGTGTTTATCCCCTTTTATGTCGCAATAATGCTATATTTATTTTAAATAACAAAAATATTAAAGTTTGTTCCCATATCAATTTCGGATTTCAGTACACGAACAAACTCAAACATTAATAAATTTTACCTATATTAATTTTTTGAAATTCAAAAACTATTCATTATAATGATGAATATACAATTTTACAAGAGAAGAGGTAACAAAATATACGAATACCTGAGGCAATATAGAATATCTTTCGATATAAACTCGAATTACACTCCATAACTGTAATAAAAAGCGGGAGAGAAAATGTATAATCGGTTTTTGTTAAAAAAATTGTTCATTATTCTTGTGGTAGGGATTATCCTGAATCCCGGCAGCGGTGATACTCAAAATTCCGACTTCACTTTCGCACTGATCGGCGATATTCCGAGGTTTGGAGATGCTGCAATAGAACCTGAATTGAAACCTTTTTTGAGATTGAGGAGCGAGATCAATAAATCGGGCGTAAAATTTGTTATTCATGACGGCGATTTCAAATCAGGCGGAAGCCCGTGCAGCGACGATGAATTTTATCGATGGAAAACGCTTATTGATACATTTGAAATGCCATTTTTCTTCATAAACGGCGATAACGAATGGACAGACTGCTATACCAAAAAAGCAGGGGGATACGATCCGCTTGAAAGACTGGCTAAACTTCGGGAGCTATTTTATTCAACTCCCACGAGTCTTGGAAAACGAACCTTGAGGGTAGAACGGCAGAGTGATAATCCTCAGGAACCGCGTTTCGGCAAATACAGCGATAATTTCTACTGGGTATATGGAAACATTATGTTCGTTGGACTCAATGTGCAGGGAAGCAACAATAATCTCGGCCGTACTCCCCGGATGGATAAAGAATTCAACGAACGCAACGATGCAGTTAACGCTTTTATGCATGATGCATTTGCTCTTGCAAAGAAAAATAAGAATCTAGCCATTGTAATCACTATTCAGGCCAATCCACGGTTTGACCGTCCTAAAAACGACCCGAAGCCCGATGGTTACAAGGATTTTCGCAGAGAAATTGAAGTAGAAACGCTTGCTTTTGATGGGAAACCCGTAATTCTTGTGCATGGTGACAGCCACTATTTCCGCATAGATAAGCCAATGAAAAGCTCAAAAAGCAAACGGAGAATTGAGAATTTCACCCGAGTGGAAACGTTCGGAACTCCCGATGTTCACTGGCTGCTTGTTACTGTTGATTATGACAATCCGAACCTGTTCATATTCGAACCAAGGATTGTCAGAGAGAATATCATTGATCATTCGAACTGATAGATTGTACAATTTGCTTGTTATTTACTCTACGTTTTGAACGGTAACAGAATGTAATAAGTCATAAGATACAAGGCATAAAGGATAAGTTTGTAGTTTATGGTTTATAGGATGATGAATGAAGGGTAATAATTAATATTTAATTCTAAATTTTCAATGCTCAATTCTGAAATATGACCACGGGCCACAGATAAATCTAAATCTGGAATATGGAATACGGAATTATAAAAAAAGGAGAAATGAATATGCCACCTTTTAAACTACGGTTCTGGATTATATTGCTGGCACTTCTGCTGCCATTTGGAGGATTGTGTCTGGCTGAGGGCACCCGGGCAACCATCATTTCCACACAGGTTATTAGCAAAGAGCAGGGAAGATATATTGCGTGGCCGACCGTAGCGAAGACATCCGAAGGCGAGTTAATAGCAGTCTTTTCGGGCGACCGCGACGAGCATGTTTGTCCCTGGGGAAAGACTGAGATGATTCGAAGCAGTGACGGTGGAAAAACATGGACATCTCCCGTTACAGTCAACAACACTCCTCTCGACGACCGCGATGCCGGAATTATTGTGACAAGAAAAGGAACATTGCTCGTAACATGGTTCACCTCGCTTGCATTCACCGAGCTGCGTTATATCAAGAACTATCCTGAGGAGGTTACCCGTACATAGAGACGTCATATCGAAAA
>JABHYP010000418.1 GCA_018656855.1 Candidatus Latescibacterota bacterium
ACCCTTTGCAAAGAGCTTCGTTTTGTTCGACCGTTTTCTTGATTGCACCGTTCCGCATGAATTCGATAAGTTTGAGTGCATTGTACGGGCACGGATCGATGCAGTATGCACAACCGTCACAGTTAGCATCCACTACCTCAGAAATCATGGCAGATAGATTCATCTCCTTCTTAGAGATAATCGTGGCGGCACGGCCCGCAACAGCTTCTCCCTGTGCTATAGTCTCGGTTAAGTTTTTCGGCGAGTGTGCTAATCCGGCAAGAAAAACACCCTCAGTGGCAAAATCGACAGGCCGCAGCTTCATATGAGCTTCAAGAAAGAATCCATCCTGGTTCAGAGGTATTTTCAGCATTTTAGCAATTGTTTCATTGTCAGTATTTGGATCAATTCTGCTGCTCAACACAAGCAGATCGGGTTGCAATACAATCCTCTGGCCTAACAGCGGTTCGTTTACACTGACTTCTATATTCTCATCATTGGTTACTTCAGGTTTTCCGTCCGTATCATACCGGATGAAAAGTACTTTCTCGTTTCGTGCCTGCCGGTAATACTCTTCGTTGAATCCATATGTCCTCATGTCACGGTAAAGAACAAAAACTTCGGTGTCAGGTGAAACCTCCTTGATCTTCAATGCATTCTTTACTGCAATACTGCAGCAAACTCTGCTGCAGTACATGTGTCCCTCTTCACGCGATCCCACACACTGGATCATAACTACGTTCTTCGCATCGAATTTTTTTTCAGCAAGCCTCTTCTCCAGTTCACGTTGGGAAATAATATTATCGTCTGAACCGTATAGATATTCAGTCGGAGCATACTCCTTTGCACCCGATGCTACTATCACTACACCGTGCTCAACTTCGATTTCCTTTTTATTCTGCTTGATTTTCGTCGTGAAATTGCCGACAAAGCCATCGATCGATTCGATTGACGCATTTTTCCACACTTTGATATTCGGATGACTGTCAAGTTTCCGAATTATATCATCAAGCTCCTTTCGGGGATCTTCCCCGCCAAGAAGGTAATGAATATGCCTCATGTTTCCGCCGAGCTCTTGCTCCTTCTCGACGAGATTAACCTCGAATCCCTGTTCGGCAAGACTGAGCGATGCTGTCATACCCGCTATGCCGCCGCCGATTACAAGTGCGCCGCTCTTGATAGTTATTGAAGTACTGTAAAGGGGTTCTATCAGGCGAGCTTTAGCGACTGCCATTCTTACTAAATCTTTGGCTTTTATAGTAGCTTTTTCAGGCTCGTTCATATGAGTCCAGGAGCACTGGTCCCTGATATTCGCCATCTCGAAAAGATATGGATTGAGACCTGCTTCATGAATTGTATTTCTAAACATGGGTTCGTGGGTTCTCGGAGTGCAGGACGCAACTACTACCCGATTTATACCATATTCATTTATCTTATCTTTTATCTTATCCTGAGTATCATTTGAACAGGTATAGAGATTATTTTCCGCATAAACAACATCTGGTAAGGTTTGAGCATATTCTACTACTTCGGGAACGTTTATTACACCCGCAATATTTGTCCCGCAGTGACATATAAATACACCAATAAGTGGATCCTGTCCGGAAATATCTTTTTCGGGTGGAAATACTTTTGGTTGAATTAAACTTCCTCTGACATCTGAAAGAAGGGATAAAGCACCGGCTGCCGCACCACTTGCCTGCATAACAGTCTCAGGTATATCTTTCGGTTCGGTGAATGGTCCGCAGACAAATACTCCTTTCTTGTTAGATTCAATAGGTCTGAATGGAGATGTCCAGCAGAAACCATGATGATTAAGTTTTATATCAAACTTTTTACTAATGTCTTCAACTGTACCCGGTGGTTGTAATCCGGTAGACAAAACCACTAAGTCGTATTCTTCCTCCGATATTTTCCCATCATCCGTTAAATATTGAATCCTAAGATTATTTCCATCAATTTCATCTATCGATGATGGCCGACATTTTATGAATTTAACACCCAATTCCTTCGCTCTTTCATAATACTTCTCGAATCCTTTACTGAAAGCACGAATATCAATATAGAAAATGTGACAATCTAACTCTTCACCGGCGTGTTCTTTGGCAATTATTGCTTCCTTTGTTGCATACATACAGCAGATGGAGGAACAGTAATTCCTCTTGTCATCTCTGGATCCCACACACTGTATAAAAGCAATTCTACGTGGTGGACATTTGTCTGAAGGCCTTAAAACTATACCACTGTACGGACCGGAAGCACTTAATATACGCTCGAACTCAAGGGCAGTTATCACATTAGAGTATAACCAATAGCCATACTCTAATTTACTGTTTGCATTGAACAGTTCATAACCCGGCGCAAGAATTACAGAACCAACCTGTAAATCAACTTTCTGTTCTTTTTGTTCATAATCAATTGCCTCTGCTTCACAAAATTCTTTGCATATCTCACATTTGTCACGGAGTAAATGGACACAATAACGGTCATCGATGGTAGCTTTATTGGGTATTGCCTGGGGATAAGGTATATATACTGCAGATCTTGAAATTAAGCCTTCATTATGTTCAAAGGGGATAGGAACCGGTTCATTTTTACTCACTTCATGGAGTCTAATTTTTCCTGTCGGACAGATAAAATCACAGGCACCGCAGGCCTGACATACTTCACTTGGAACTCCAAATGGTGAGGTTACTTCTCGCTTTGGTCCCCGACCTGAAAAACTTATAGCCGATCTTCCCATTCTCTCATGACACATCCTGACACAAAGGCCGCAAAGACTGCAGTCTTTATTCTTAGGCTTAATTCTTGTTTTTCCAACACCTAACTCCTTGGCAAGATTGCTAATGTCTTCTGAATCCGGACACCGAGCCCATAAGAGTTCTATCATAATTTTCCGTGTTTTTATTACCCGTTCTGAGTCGGTTTTAATAATAAGTCCAGGAAGGGCAGGATATGTGCAGGATGCCTGAATTGTTGGCGGTCTTCCATCCTGAGATATCTCAACAAGACATATACGGCAGGCACCATAAGGAGAAAGTGCTTTATGAGAGCACAAGGTGGGAATCTTTATACCCGAACTTTCAGCAGCCCTCAGTACTGTTAGACCTTTTTCTGCTTTAATTTTTTGATCATTGATGGTTAAGGTTACCATCTTTTTCACCCCGTGAAATAAATGGCTTATTTATTGTTAAACCAATCATTTTTTCACCGGTATAGGCTCCTTTGGAACTTGGATTTTGTCTCCGGAAACTTTAACCACTGCAGAAGCCTTATGTGGACATACATCAAAACAAGTCCCACATTTTGTACACTTTTCTTGATCAATTACATGGATATATTTGGCTTTCCCATTAATTGCATCGACAGGACATTGTTTCAGACATGCTGTACATCCGATGCATTTATCCGACAGAATATAATAATTAATTAGATTCTTGCATACTAATGCAGGACATCGCTTTTGTTTAATATGTTCTTCATATTCATCTTTGAAATAGCGAATTGTAGTTATAACAGGATTGGGGAGCGTTTGACCTAAACCGCAGAGTGATGCATTTTTTATCGCTTCTCCTAATTCTTCAAGAAATAGTATATCCCCTTCTTGTCCATTGCCATCGGATATCCTTGTTAAAACTTCTAACATAGCTTCAGTGCCTTCTCTACAGGAAGTACATTTCCCACAAGACTCATCATTTGTAAATGCAAGAAAGAATTTTGCGACATCCACTACACAAGTATCTTCATCCATTACCACCAAACCGCCAGAACCCATTATTGAACCAGTTTCTCCAAGTCGTTCATAATCTACCGGCAATTCAATTAATTCAGAGGGTATACAGCCTCCTGAGGGGCCGCCCGTTTGGACTGCTTTAAACTGTTTTCCATCCGGAATCCCTTCGCCAATATCATAGATTATTTCTTTTAAAGTTATGCCCATCGGAACTTCTACTAAACCAGTATTGTTTATCTTCCCTACAACAGAAAATATTTTTGTGCCTTTGCTTTTTTCCGTGCCAATTCTTGAAAACCACTCTCCTCCATATTCAATTACAACTGGAATATTTGCCCATGTCTCTACATTGTTAATGTTTGTCGGACATCCCCAAATACCAGACTGCGCAGGGAACGGTGGTCTTTGTCTTGGTTCTGGGGGATTACCTTCTATTGAATGGATCAAAGATGTCTCTTCCCCACAGACAAATGCACCAGACCCTTCTCGTATTTCAATATCAAAACTAAAGTTTGTACCCAATATTTTATCACCAAGAAGTCCATAGTCATTTGCTCTTTTAATTGCATGTTTTATTTTCTCTATTGCTAAAGGATATTCTGTGCGGACATATATATATCCTTTGCTTGATCCAATTGCATAGGCTCCAATCAACATGCCCTCTAAGATTGAATGAGGATCGCCTTCGAGAACTGATCTATCCATATAGGCGCCAGGATCACCTTCATCAGCGTTACAAACTACAAATTTTTGATTTCCCTCTGCTTTTCTACAGAATTCCCATTTTCTACCGGTTGGAAATCCAGCACCCCCCCTTCCGCGGAGTCCTGATTTTTTTACATCTTCAATTACCTGCTCTTCAGATAATTCACTCAAAACCTTATAAAGAGAGAAATATCCCCCTCGTGCGATATATTCTTCTATAGAGTCAGGATTTATGAATCCGCAATTTCGTAGGACAATTTTTTTCTGTTTGGTAAAGAAAGGCACATTTTGATAGAGCGGAACATCATTTAAAGAACCGTTCAGTTTGCTTGAATAATATCTTTTAATCACTTTATCAATTAGAGTTTCTTCCTGAAACTTGCATAGTAAATAATCTTTTTCAACCTTCTCTTGTACAAGGGCAGCAATCAATTGTTTTATTTTATTACCGATTATCTCTTTATAAATTAACCTTGGCATTCCTGGTATAGAAATATCTACTAAAGGCTCTTTTTGACAAAAGCCAAGACATCCTGTCCTGGAAAGCACTGCCTCTAATTTATTTCTTTCTATCCCGGCTTGTAGCTCATCATAAACTTCCTGTGATCCAGTAGCTAAACCGCAGGTCGCCATGCCAACTGAAATTTTCATCTTATCAGGAAAAATTGATTTTAAGCCTTTTTCCTTTATTCTATTCAGGTCAACAAGATTTTTTATCATTTATAATCCTTCAAAATTTTTGGGATTTCTCTACTCTTAATATGACCATATGCTTTACCATCAATCATTATTACTGGAGCAATACTGCAACAACCAATACAACGGACTGATTTTAAAGTAAATTTTAAATCCTTCGTCGTTTCCTCTCGAGCTATACTAAGTTCCTCGCTCAGTCTATCTTCAATTCTTTCACTGCCTTTTACATAGCAAGTAGTTCCTAAGCACACATTGATTGTATGTCTTCCTCTCGGTTTCAAACTGAATGCATTATAAAAGGTTGCAATTCTGAATAATAAACTTAATGGGAAATTCAACTCCTGAGAAATGTAATGCAGGATTTTTTCAGGGAAGTAGTTATAGATTGCATTGATAGATTGCAAAATAAGCATCAATGCCCCTTTCTTTTCCTTGTGTTCCCGGATTACATTTTTGACCTTTTCTTCATCTTCTGGCTCAAGTGTTATTTTTATTTTTTCTTCATCAGGGAGTATGTATATTTTATTCTTTACCGGACAATTCGTGACACAAAGACCACATCCGGTACACTTTTCTTCGTCGATATAGCGAGCTCTTTTTTTCAGGGTGACAGAGAAATGACCCGGTTGACCTGTAATACTTTCGACATCTGACAAAGTAATTATCTCGATATCTTTATGACGGCCAATTTCTACTAAACGGGGAGCCATGGTACACATGGCACAGTCATTGGTGGGAAATGTTTTATCAAGCTGAGACATTACCCCGCCAATACAAGATTTGTTGTCAACCAAATAAACCTTCATACCTGATTCGGCAAGATCGAGAGAGGCCTGCATTCCTCCAATACCTGCACCGACAACAAGAACCGAGCCTACTTTGTCCTGTTTGGCCATCGTTATTCCCTTACTCATTGATTATTCAAGAAACTTCGAAACTCACAAAAAAAAACCATTCTTATTTTCAAGAATGGTTTAACTTACCAAAATTTCTACTATGGTGAGATGAAAGTCATCAGGATTAGTTATACTTTTTAATCCCAGCTCAAAATATTCTCGGTATTCTTGTAAGGCTGGTCTTAAATGTCCTGCACAAAAAAAAACAAAACTAATTTTTTCTTTTGCATTCAATTTTGCTCACCATATGCATATCATTTATTTATTTCATAATTATCTCAATAACATTTTCTCCTGGAGGTTTATTATTATTTAGAGTCGTTATATTATTTTTTTCATTTTCTCAAGTATAATGCTGAAAAAATAATATTTTCCGTATTTCATATGTTGATAATACATTAGTGTTAATTATCCGATACTATTATAAAAAATGAGTTTTTTTCACGATTGAAATTTATTGTAATAAATCACCAATGAAATTTCTTCATAACAACCTTTCGATTCGGAATCCAAAAGTATAAGTTTAGAAGAATCCTTGAGCTGAAATGCTAAAATTAACGCAACTTGAATCATCATAATAAGAAAAAAAAATATATGCAAGTAATTTTTTTGGATCTCGACAAGTTAATTTAAAAAATAATATTCTTCAGCTTTAGTCATGACAATGAGTAAAAATATATTAAACGTTCACGCATTTCTGAGAGCAAATTTAGGCAGATTTTACAGCTCTTTTACCTTGATATTGACGCTCATACAATCGCAGAAATAAACGGATTAAGTAGAAATACTATTAACCGTCATGTACGATTAATCCAAGAACGAATTGCCGAACTATGTCGCCGTTCATCTCCTTTCTCCGGAGAGATTGAAGTTGACGAACCATAGGAGCTTGCGAGTGTATGTCGTCAGAACATTCTGGACACATTGAGTTAAAAGTTAAGGTGTACTTTTCACAAGTAGCAAGTGTTTTTTCAAACCTCTTTTCCCCAGGTTATAAGCTCGTCTCAGTTTCATCGTGTTTTGCTTGATAATTTTCCTTACGGACAAACATTCTCTTTTATTACAAAAGTACACACCGGCTGAAGTCAGATTATCAAGAGACTCGTGATACCGTTGATTGTTGAAATTATTCTGCCACAAGCCACGTCTCATACAGTAGAAAGAGAGATAAACTTAAACAAATCATAAGGAGTAATGAAAATGAAAAAGGATGTCGCAATTTTAATGTCGAGCTTAGTAGCGGGTTTTAGTTTCTTCGTTGTTTCTTACATCTATGTTATCAACTGCGCTGGTGTACTGCTCGCTTAAGTGATAAAGCATACCTGTGTGAAAAGGAACGCATCCAATCGGGTGCTTTCTTTGTAAAGGGGATATTAACGTGTTTATGTATGACAGTAAAGTTCCACCTTTAAAACAATGGCTAAATTTTGCTTATTCTACTTACAAAGAGATTAACTTTAAGCTGTTTAGTTTCGACTTTACAATAATACTAAGTAAAAGAAAGTAGTGATGATAAAATACTAGCTCAAAGGGCGTCCACTCAGGCGTCTTTTTTTTGTCTCATGCTTTCATAGTGCCTCTATGTACAATTTCCATTTGACTTTTACTATTATTCAGATAAATTGATAGTAGGATGCCAACTGAACTCTACTTCTGCGCCCTGAAAGCGAATAGCCATACTGACACGAGGAAGATGGTGTTTGTGAAGTAAGAAGGAACTAATAAAATCAAATAATTACAAAATGTCTTGGATGTTGGTTATATTAGTTATTCACAATTCTCTTTTATTTTGTCCCACCAAGGATTAATTATTTAAAAGGAGATACATGAATTTTCTTAAATATGTTTTAAATATTGGGAGAAATGTATGTCGTCAGAACATTCTGGACACATTGAGTTAAAAGTTAAGGTGTACTTTTCACAAGTAGCAAGCGTTTTTTCAAACCTCCTTTCCCCATGTTATAAGCTCGTCTCAGTTTCATGGTGTTTTGCTTGATAATTTTCCTCGCGTACAGACATTTTCTTTTCCTACCTGAGTACACATCGGCAGGAGTCAGGTTATCAAGAGACTCGT
>JABHYP010000419.1 GCA_018656855.1 Candidatus Latescibacterota bacterium
CGTGGCCAAACGTGTCGGAGTGAGGGATCCGGTGATGATGACGGGCGGTGTCGCCAAGAATATTGGGTTGGTTAAAGCACTGGAGGAAACGCTGAACACGACAATTCTGGTTAGCGAAGCCCCCCAGGAAAACGGCGCCATTGGAGCTGCTATTATGGCTGCTGGGCTGTGACAGCATCGAAGAAAAGGTGATTTCTGTTCATTGTTTCCCGACCCGGTCCTTTTTCAACGGGATACCGAGTTTCTTCATTTTTGCCCGTAGCGTCGAGACGTTCACTTGCAATAATTCCGCTGCACCACCCGTGCTGCCGACTTTATGGTTTGTCAGTTGCAACGCACGTAGGATATATGCTCGATTCAATTCCTCCAAGGAAACAAAGGGAACGCCTTCCAGTATGCCAGGCATCGACTGTGGTTGTGGAGAAGGCACAAGCTCCTCAAAGCGCAGGAATCCTTCCCGATTGCGAATAATTTCCCGTTCAACCACATTCTCTAACTCTCGGACGTTTCCCCTCCATTCATAAGCCAATAACCGGTCGATGGCCCCGGGGGCCAGACGCATCGATAGCCCAAGTTTCATTTCACGCGCCTTTTTTTCGATGAAGTGATCGACCAAGAGGGGAATATCTTCTTTCCGGTGCCTCAGCGGAGGAATCTCAATGGGAAAGACGTTTAGCCGAAACAGTAAATCCTCACGGAACCGGTTCTGTTGGACCATGCTCTCAAGATCACGATGTGTTGCGGTTATCACCCGAATGTCCAAAGGAATGGTACTCGTCCCCCCCACACGTTCGATTTCCTTCTGTTGAATCGCACGAAGCAGTTTGACCTGGGCCTGGAACGTCAATTCGCCGATCTCGTCCAGAAAGAGGGTTCCGCCACTGGCGCGTTCGAAACGTCCCCGTTTTTGTTTTGCCGCATCTGTGAACGCTCCTTTTTCGTGCCCGAACAATTCGCTGTCGACCAACGATTCAGGTATTGCTCCACAGTTTACCTTAATGAAGGGTCCGTTTTTTCGGGGGGAGGAGTAGTGTATCGCGTTTGCAATCACTTCCTTACCCGTGCCGGTTTCACCTTCCAGTAAAACCGGACTCTCAAGCGGTGCGACCTGATTGACCATTTCCATTACTTGCTTAAGACCCGTATCCCGGCCAATAATTGTATCTCCCGAAAGTATGTGAAGTTCATCAAGTAGATACCGGTTGTCGTCGGCCAGTATTTCCTTGAGTTTAACAATCTCTCTGTACTTTAAAGCATTGGCCAGAACCATAGCGAAAGACTTCTGCAGGGGAGATATGAGATCGATATGTTCTTGAGTGTATTTACCTTTACCAACAGAGGTGAAATTTATAAATCCCATATAGTTTTTATCTGCTATTAGAGGCAAAGCAAGAGCGGTCCGATCGCCGAGGGCCAGACCTTCTCTTCTTATTATATCAGGATCACCAGTATTGGTCGTATACTCAATAATGCGCGCCTTCGTCATATCCTTGTCAATTATTTCGCTTATTTGATCATTAGACAATGGGATCAGTTTATCGAACCACTCCGCCTTCTCCAGGGTTGCAAATGCTAGATACCGTTGGGCTTTTAGAGTGGGTTCCGAGACCGTCAATATCACCACATCCGTCGGCATGATTTGGTTTACATACTTAATTAGATGGCCAGCCGCCTCAGCGATATCAAAGCTGCTGCTGAAAACCCGTATCGCTCCCAGTAAAAACTCTTCACGATTCATCTATCTATTCCTTTTCTACCATTTTGTTGGTTTCAACTTGAAATCAGTAAGATGCCAGTCTCTATGACCCTATCTGCGACAAACCGTTCATACATCTATCTTAATGCTTCAAGTAGTCAGGCAATACATAGCGCCTCACACGGTGATTCCAGTTAGTAAGTCTCAATTAGACGCGAACTGATACCTTTATTTAGCCGGAAGCTACCAAAGATAACAATGGAAAATTGTAGCCAGTCTACGCACCGATAACAGTCAGGGGATGATGTGGTCAAGTGAAAATGGGATACTAAGTAAAGCTGCATTTTTCCTGATTTCATTTTCGAAATCATTTGGGGTCGGTTCCCCATAAAGTTGAATGAGGTCGATTGCTATTATAGAACATCTCAATATAGTCGATGACATCTAATCGGGCTTTTTCTCGGCTTTTATAACGCCACAACAGCTTTCCGGTTTCTCTGCCTAATTGCTATTGATTGTTGTAGCTGAAAGACTCACAGAGAAGGGTTTGGCTATCGTCAGAAAAATATGAAGGGAGTAGACTTTTTCAACAGCTGTTTTTGACGGACAGACCTAAAGCATGAATTGGTTTCGACAGCAATCAGAAATCGGAAGATGATACTTGTTATCATGGGCGCATTCAAAACCATTCCTTACTTCTTTATGCAGTTGAGTTAGATATTACACTGACCTTTTTCCCAAATACTTAACGTATATTCCAGATAATATCTATTCAAACTCTACATGCAGCAGCTTTTATCCTCACTAGCCAGCAACCTGACACATTTGAATTAAAATTGGATTGAATCTGCATAAAAAATCTCTCAAAAACGATTAGTATGGCAGATACTTTTTGAGAGATTTTACTTAAACTACTATTTAAAAGTTTAAGTTCAGGCAGCAGATCTA
>JABHYP010000034.1 GCA_018656855.1 Candidatus Latescibacterota bacterium
CGATAAAACGGAGGCGGTATATTTTCTGTTGCACTTTCCTTAACCGGCGAACCGGCCACCGGGCGTTACCCGGCACCCTGCCCTGCGGAGCCCGGACTTTCCTCACCTGTTTCCAGGCGCGACCATCCGGCCCGTTCCTTTGCAAAATATACATTATAAAAATAATTATTACAATTACTTCTTATATTACTTAAGTTATAAAAACATAAACTATTTATCAAGCACTCTGCGAATGGCCCTGAGTTCTTCCAATATGTTTATCAGGATATCCGGATCACTTGTGTCAGCGGTTGTCTTTTCAAATTGTAACGAACTAAAACCTCTGACTCCACCCATAATAACATCTTTCAACCCATCGAAATCCTTGACCCCGGTCATTCTCAATTCAGCCTGTGCTCCCTGAGCGCCTCCGGCGCCTGCAGTCTGAACATGAATCGTCCCCAGGCCGAACATTCTTTGAAGCGGCCCCTGGCTCACATCAACATTGGTTATTTTATTGAAGGGAACGGTGATCCGTTTTTTCCAGAATACTCCCCTGTTCAATTTCACTGCCTCACTCTCAATGCAATATTCCAGTGTTTTAAAGAACGCTGGTATCCATAGTGCAATAAGGGCCATGATCAGTAAAAAAATTGTCAATATAATGCCGAAAATCAACTTTCCAACAAAATCGGGAACAAAAAGCAAAAAAGGTATACAGAACGCTAATCCGATAAAAAGCACAATACTCCATACTACAAACATCACCGCTTTATGTTCTTTTTCCGGTTTTACAATCAAAGGTTTCATCGTAATATTCCTTCAAAAGTGATTGCTTAAAAGCGCAATTTGACGTTATTTATTCATCGTGGCTATTCACTATCTTCCAGTTTAACAGCCGTGCCGTAAGCAAGAAGTTCCGCCGCGCCCTGCATCATGCTGGCAGTCATAAAACGCACGCTTACCACAGCATCGGCGCCAAGTTTTCTGGCATCCTCAACCATTCTATCAAGGCTTTGCTCGCGTGATTCGGCTACCATTTTTGTATACTCTTCTATCTCACCGCCGACAATGTTTTTTAAAGCGGCCAGAATATCTTTGCCGGCATGCCTGGCACGAATGGTATTACCCTTGACAATGCCGAGTACCTCGACAATCTTTTTACCGGGGATGGTATCAATATTCACGACTATCATCGTTTTACCTCCGAAATATAGCGGTCAGACTTGTTTACTGTGAGTTTTTCTCTCAACACCGACAGGAAAAGAATAAGAAATCCAACAATGGTAAGCACCGTGCCGAGTCCGACAAGAGTATAAAGACCGGGATCGGTAATCGCCCTGTAAATCCAGTATCCGTTGAGTATGAGCGCACCGGTTATAAAAAGAAACCATGCGACACTTCTTTCTATTCTATTGTAAATCTTCTCCCAGTACTTGTCCCAAACAGCTTCTGGTAAATCGGCAATTTTCATGGAGCCAGTCACCTCCTTCACCATGGAAAAATCACTTAGCAATTGTTTGCATGTTTCACACGTTTCTATATGTTTTTCAAAAGCTTTTCGCTCGTTTTCATCCATCTCGCGATCAATATATCGCATCAGGTTACTCTGGTGTTCTTCAAGAATCACAATGGTCACCCCCTCTGTATTACCTGTTCCAGTTTTCTTTTCAGTTCGATACGGGCATAATACAGCCTGGACATTACTGTGCCTTCAGGAATATCCAGCGTCCCGGCAATCTCACTGTATGATAGATCATGAAAATGTTTGAGAATAATAATTTCCCTGAATTCATCTTTCAGTTCAAAAACAGCTTTCCATACCTGCTGCCCGGTCTCCTTGTCCACAACAGCATGGAGCGGATCTTTTGCTGTATCGTGTATATCAAATCCGCTTTCATCCATCGCCTTGTCAAGCGATATTTCACCAAGATTTTTTTTCTTATTAATGAGATTTATTGAAAGATTTTTTATAATACCAAACAACCAAGGCCTGAAAAGCCTGTTCTCAAGAAATGTATCAATATATTTCCATACCTTTATAAATGCTTCCTGTGAAACATTTAGAGCGTCATCAGAGTTTTTCAGATATGAAAAGGCAAACGTATATGCCTGTTTTTTATAACTTTCGACAAGGATACGGAAAGCATCACTGTCCCTGGCCTTACACCTGAGAATCAGAATATTATCAGTTAATTCAGTCATGCCTTTTCACTTTCAAGACTCTTATCCATTATTATTGTATACAGTGTATAGGAGCCGATTATTCAATAATAATTAAAAAAATACGCTTATCGAGTTAAATCCGCAAAGCCCCCTAAATCCCCGAGGAGAGTTATCCTTACAGTTTACGAGTTTTTATCACCCTGCGGGAGGTATGGGACTCTATTTAATATAAAGTTTTTAATGCTGTTTTAATTTGATAGGCCTATATAAAATTACCGAATGATTCTTTGTGTGTTAATATATATTTCAGATTGTGTGTTTCACAAAATATTTCTTGTTTGTATTGAATTTCGATGTGATATTATAATTACGTAATATTTCCCGCCAAAGTATACTTGCTTTTTTTAAATAAAGGAGAGATTAGCAATGTCGGTTAAAGAAAAAAAAATACATAACCAAAATCTCACTGTCCTCATTGAAAAAGACGAGGACGGCTTTTATGTAGCAAGCGTTCCCGCCTTAAAGAGCTGTTACACCCAAGCGAAAACGCTTGAAGAACTGTATCCGAGAATTAAAGAGGTTGTTGAACTGTGTCTTGAATAGAACGCAAATCAGCCGAATTTCCGCAGTAGGGGTTTGATTCATCAAACCCTTACTACCATTGAAGATTTTTTTAATCTTTGCGTCTTATGGAGAAATAAATTAACAGGCTTTTGTTTTTACTCCCCCGAAAGAGCAAGCGAAAGCGCGGTGGTGAGTTTGATGACATCCTCGTTTGTTTTGCGCAGATAGTCGGCGAGAACGAGAGCGATATTGGTTACAACGATAAATCCTATTCTCGGTTCGGAATCGCAAAGCTTTCTGAAGTCTTCACTCGTTATCATTAGAAGCTTGCATTCGTTAACCGCCTTGACAGTCGCAGAGCGTTCCCCTTTACCGAAAAGCGCCATTTCTCCGAAATATGGATGTTGCTCTCCGGTTAGCCTGATAAACGATCTTTCCTTTGTCCCTGAATCATACTTTGATGTCATAATGGTAAGTGTTTTGTTAATATCAACCACGCCTTCCTCCAGCAGGTACAGATCGTCACCGGTTTCATCCTCAACGATGATAGCTGTGCCGGCATCAACGTTTTTTCTCCTGGCGATGTCTGAAACAAGCTTTAATTCCTTGTCGGAAAGACCATTAAACAGACGGAACTCTTTAATCGTATTTACATTGCCTGTTTTCATGTTATGGTTTTCTCTTCTTTAGAAGTGATAACGACTGCATAATCATCCTCGGTTATATGATAATCCCTGCCGGGATTGATGTTGACAGAGAGAAGGCCCTTTGTTTCGACCTCAAGATTTCGACCGGCCTCATCAAATTTACGGCGTATGAAATCATCGATGGCGTCTTGTTTCCCAGATAGAACCGTCTCAAGATTAAAAGACTTCTTTTCGGTTATGACGCCAACCAGGATTGTCCCGAAACGTTTAAGATATTTCTGTACCGCATCATGGAATGACATACCCACTATATCATCCGGGATTTTTTCACGGAGTATTTCGCTGTTGTTATTAACATACATCAACTCTTTTAATGTCTGAGGTATTCCCGGCGCCGTTACAGCATTTGCGAGGAGAAATCCGCTGAATTCACCCGAAATAATTATCAGGTCAACGCCTGCGCGTTTAAGATGTATTTCGCTTGAGTCATTGAGCAGTTCCACACACACACGAACATCCTGGGAAATGGATTTTATTGCAAGGAGCGCGATAAGCGTTCTGTCATCCGGCTTGGCGGTGCCATCGGGTCCGGGATCAGCAAGAATAATAGCCGAGGAAGCATCTTTGATCGATGCACGGTTTAATGAGGATTCCTGCGTATAATCGCCGTGAACATAGCGAATCGGGGCTTCAGGGAAATGTTCGATAAGATCGTTAATCAACGTTTCCGGATGTGAATTCACCAGAATCACCTCAGGAGGTGGCTGGACCGAAGAACTGATAATGCTGCGTATAATATTCTCGACATTGAAATTATATCCACAGATCACAATATGATCTTCACTTTCTATTTTTTTCAATCCCATTCCCTCCTTGATTCGCGTAGCGGTGAGGACCGAGGCGATGGTCGCAGTCATAAAACTCACCAGAACAACACCGAATATGATCATAAGAACGGTCAGGTTGCGACCGACAATTGTTTTCGGGGTGAAATCGCCGTAACCAACAGTGGTTATGGTAACCATCGCCCAGTAAAATATATCCCATATTGATGAAAAATCATCGTTAGCGCTGATTTCAACAAGAGCAATAATTGTAATTAACGATACTATTAAGCAAAAAAGTCCGACAAGCCATTTAATCTGTCTGTTCTTTGTGACGAAACGCCATCTGTACGATGATTTAATTCTTTTTACCAGCTTGCGGAACCAATCTTTCATCAATACCTCGTTTTATTTTCCTGAATTGTAGCTCGTATGGTTCCTTTTGTCAAGTAGAAATAAGCTATGCACTACAATGAAAAAGGTAATAAATAAGGAATTAAAAGGAGTATCTCATCCTTTAAGTAGTACGGCATAAATCTGTGCTTTTCACTTTTCATTTCAAAACGCCGAAACGGAAAAACTTTCCGCAAGCTTTCGGGCGCTGTCTTCCCATGAAAATTCATTGAGCACACGCTCGCGGCTCCTGCGGCCCATATCGGCACTTTTGTCCGGGTTATCAAGGAGGTGCCGGATTTTTTCTGCGAGTTCTTCGGGATTTTCCGGATCGACACGATAACCGGATACGCCGTCCTCAACCGCTGCCGAAGTGCCGCCGGAACGTCCCGCTATAACCGGTTTTTCACAGGCGTTTGCCTCGATAAAAGAAATCCCGAATCCCTCTATTGAATCAGTGCTTCCCAGTACCTCCCTGTTAGGCATGACATATATATCGCAGAGCCGGTAGTAGTCGGGAAGTTCGCTATCATCAATCCTGCCGGTGAAGGTCACCCTGCCGGACAGCCCGCTTTTTGTAATTATTCCTTCGAGGCGTTCACGGTCTTCGCCTATTCCGACAATTACATAGTGCAGTTTATCATGGTTACGCAGGATGTCGAGCGCTTTTAATACGAGATCATGCCCTTTTCTTTCTGTAAGGCGGGATACTGTCAAAAGCACCTGTTTGTCTTCAAGCCCCAGTTTTTCTACAAGGTTCGCTGGACGAGGTCCAGGTGTAAAGGTCTCAGCGTCCACAGCAGGTATTATTTCTATGATGCGCTCTTCGGGGATACCATACTCAAGGAATTCTTCTGTTACCACAGGGCTGATTGTTACAAGGAAAGTACATTCTCTGAGCAGCGTTCCGATGATTTTCTCCTCCAGCAGCGACCGCCTGTAAGCCTTAGTTGTTTCACCGCCGTATACCCACAGAAAGCAGGGAATTCCGAACAGTTTTTGAAACATGAAACCGATCAGCCCGCTTGACAGTATCTGGCCGGTATGAATCTCCCTGACATTACGGAAAATTACGCACCAGGTGCACCAGAAAGTCATAAGTACAAACGAAACGAGCTTGCCGATTTTCCCTCCTGCGAATGTACGGAATCGTACCGGGCGAAATGCGGCTGCCCTGTCAAACGTTTCCGAATCCTTTGTGCGGGGGGTTAGCACCAGCATACGTTCAGGTGAATAATACTTCCAGACATTATAGAACAAAGTGGATATACCGCTGATTACAGGCGGAAAGTCGTTTGTCATGAGAAGAGAACGAGTCATAACACTTCACCTTTCATTATCATTCTTATCCAGCACATTTCTCACTGCTACAACCAGGTCGGCGACGTGAAAAGGTTTCAATATATAATCGTCTGCCCTGAGTTCGGCGAATGACTTTCGGTCACTTTCAAAATCATGACCCGTTGTAATAATAACCGCTACTTCGGAATTTATACGGCGCACTTTTTCGAGAACCTCACGCCCGTGTATATCAGGAAGCCCCAAGTCGAGAACCAGAAGGTTGATATTGTTCCGTTCTTTCATAAAACACTCAATACATTCACTCCCGTTTGCCGCCGGAAAAACAGTAAATCCCTGGCGTTCGAGCATTATCGTGCCGAGCGAGCGGATTATTTCA
>JABHYP010000420.1 GCA_018656855.1 Candidatus Latescibacterota bacterium
GTGGCAGGCGAAATGTTCGCTGAAAAGTCTGTCTTCACAGTCGGGGACGTTAACGATAACAAGCCCCTCCGCAAGCTTCAGTGCGGTTTCTACCGAGTCTGTCAGCCTCGTACGGATTTTGTCAGACACGACAAGACGATCGACCATCACTTCTATTGTATGCTTGATGTTTTTGTCAAGAGAGATAGATTCGTCAAGGCTCCTGATTTCACCGTCGACACGCACACGTATGTAACCGTCGGCCCGGGCGCGTTTGAACACTTCCCGATACTCCCCTTTCCTTCCCCGAACGAGAGGGGCAAGCACCTGTATCCGCGTTCCTTTTGGCATCGAAATGACAGTATCGACAATTTCCTGGGGAGTCTGCTGGCTTATCACCTTTCCGCACGATGGGCAGTGCGGCGTCCCGAGTCGTGCGAACAGAAGTCTGAGATAATCATATATTTCGGTTACAGTACCGACAATGGAACGCGGATTATGAGACCGTTTGCTCTGCTCGATGGATATTGCCGGCGATAGACCTTCGATGTACTCGACATCCGGTTTTTCCATGAGCCCGAGGAACTGGCGGGCATACGCGGAAAGACTTTCCACATACCGGCGCTGACCCTCGGCATAGATAGTATCGAATGCAAGAGATGATTTGCCAGAACCGGAAAGACCTGTTATGACTGTGAGCGTGTTACGGGGAATTTTCACATCTATGTTTTTTAGATTATGTTCCCTCGCGCCTTTGATGAAAATGCAGTTTTTAAAATTCATAGTTTAAAGTTTATTATTTCGCTGGTGGCAGTTTGTATTCTCCTGTCTGAACATGCGGCTTATTACGCGCAGCATGTGAGAGATGTACAACTCTTTCAATGGATGTTTCAATATCAGTCTCATAGAAGTAATAAAGATTTCGTTCCGAATAGATAGAACCCTCAGGAACGGTGATAAGCTGTTTTCTGCTCCAGCCCACATGGAAATAGATAAGCGGGCGGAACCAGTATTGAAGTTCTCCGTTTGATACATAGGTGGCGTTGTCGAACAGGGTGGGAGGAGCGCCGTTCGGGCCGATGTTCGAGTAATCAACCCGTACTGATGCAGCGCCAACACCCTTTGCCGGATTGTACAGCGTTATGAACGCGGCATTATCGGAAATCCTCAAGATGTCGCCGTGCCTGTTGACCGGTTTGTAAGTATCGAGACGGGCTTTTACCGGCATTCCGTTATCGTCCCATCCCATGTGCGTGAAAAAGCCTTTTTCAAATATAAGTTCGTCGTTCCTGAGTGCAACAACACCGATATCTTTTCGGATATTCATTACTGTGCCGGATTCGATAAAAGTTCTTTTAGAAAATATTCTATATGTAATCTCAAGATGAACTTCCGGAATCCCCGGAAAGATTCCACTTCTGCGTATTTCGACATAAAGCGGACCCTGCTCTATCTCGCACACTTCCGGAGGATCCCATGCAAAAGAGTGTGCCCAGTACCGTGTGGGGATGAAAATTCCGGGATTCCAGTGCATCACACCTCTTTGAGGAGCGATAGGTACATCCGGTTTGGCCTTGAGTTTGACAGATGCAACCTGACCGGAGGAATGGAGTATAACAGTCATGGCGCTGTTTTCAATCGTCCACGCCGGCCCGGTGCCTGAAACCCTGATGTCAGTCGGGTACGATGGAGCTTGAGCATCCGGATTGCCATAAAGGAGGTAATATTCGGCATCTCCTTTTCCCCTGGCCTCGTCAAAAAACGTTATCATGCCGTTGAGCGTGGCCATGCTTTTTTCGCCGTCGGTGTCTTTGGTCCATTTCGAGAGGCGGGATAACTGGAACGGTATCTCCACTTCGCCGTTTTCGGTTTTGAGAGTAAGGCGGATTTCCTTTTCAGGTTTTTTGCATCGGTCGGCGAATATTGAAAAGGTTGCATCAACTGTAATAAGCCCGGAAGTCTGCGGATTCCTACTGGCGAGCTTTATTGGCATCCGGTATTTCCAATCACTCCAGTCATTATTGGCGTGTATTGAATAGATACCCGTAATAAAAACAATTATCTGAATGAGGAAAAATTTTTTCAAAAAATGTGCGCCCATTAACATACTCCTTTATCCATTGTAAAATTGAACATGTATTACTGAGGGAAGATAGTATAATTTTGCTTAAGAAAAAATAACTAATCAAAATTTAACATACAATTACGTAATATTAAATATATTTTGGCTGTGTTTTAATAAAAAATGAGCTCCTGTGAAAATTGAATCGCCCTTGAAATATTATCCTGTGATTTTTGCCGAAGCCAGCGAAGAAATAGAAACAAATACATTTTGAACCGCTGATGGCCATGATGTAATGATACCCATGGTAAGAAGGACATGTTATGAGCCGCAACATCGGGGGAATATTTCAATCACTGGTATCACTCGTTGCGCTGCAACGCAGCGATGCCGTCCAGACATTTTATTTTCCATTGTTCCTGATTTCTGTTATATAGATATAACATAAAAAGCAATGTGAAAAATTGCTGTTAAATATATATTCGCACTATCATAAATGTTAATTTCTATAATAGTTTTACGTTTAGGGCAGAATGAATTTTCTTGCTCAAAGTGAATAATATTTATATATTTGCAAATTACATAATATTGAGAATAATTCTTGAAAAGCGAATATGCAGGAGAGTTCTATGACCAATAAAACAATTGAAATTCTTATTTTTCTTCTTGGATACCTGAAAGAAAATAACTTTGATGTTGATAGTCTCGGAGAATTCTCTGAGAGTCTTGTGGTAAGCGGCTACACTGAGAATGAAGTTGCCGAAGCGCTAGGTGTTCTTCTGGAAAAGCGAAATCTCGTATCGGGTGATACAGCAGAATATGCCATCCAGAAAGACACATCGGTTCGGATATTCAATGAATTTGAGCGTATAAAAATTCCACCGGAAGTGTATGGATACCTTTTGAAACTGCGTTCAATGAATATTGTAAACGGGATTCAAATGGAAAAGATTATAGATTACTGCCTGTATATGGGTTCAAGAATGTTAACTGAATCTGATATTGATGAAATATTAGCGAGAATATTGTTTGAGGAACACCTGTAATAGCGGAGACAATAGGCGTTATGGCAAAATCACTTGTTATTGTTGAGTCGCCGGCCAAAGCGAAAACAATAAATAAATTTCTTGGCACCGATTATATCGTCAAACCGACAGGGGGTCATATAATTGATCTTCCCCCGGAGGATTTTGGCATAAATATTGAAAACGGTTTTGCCCCTAAGTTCACTGTTATAAAGGGTAAAAACAAAATACTGCAGGATCTGAAAAAGACCGCAAAACAGGTGGACACCGTTCTTCTTGCCACTGACCCTGACCGCGAAGGGGAAGCAATTGCATGGCATGTTGCCAACAATATTGTGGGGAAAAAACAACCATCTTACCGCGTTCTGATAAACCAGATCACCAAAGATGCTGTTATAAGAGCCGTTAAAGACAAAGGCGAGCTTGATCTGAAAAAAGTTTATGCCCAGCAGGCAAGGCGCGTTCTTGACAGGCTTGTGGGTTACA
>JABHYP010000421.1 GCA_018656855.1 Candidatus Latescibacterota bacterium
TGGGCTTCACAGCGACCGTGACCGCCCGGAAGAAGAGCCTGTTAAGTACGAGGGTGACGGAAAATCTCCGCAGGGCGCATTTCCGCTATTACATGCGTATGGATACCCTCCGCCGACGATGGTTCGGATAAAATTCCCGTATACCCAGACAACACCGGACTTGATATGCTGTGATGATGAGGACTCGGAATATTACAACGAAATTATCGATATGGAACAGAAAGGGCTCGGTCCCCGGAGTCTTCCCTCACATGAGAAAATGCTGCGCCGGGATAACCTTTATAAATATACGGTCGTTGTCGGATACAATACCTGGCAGCCGGAAAAGGGGGCGGGAAGCTGTATCTTCATACATGTCTGGAATGGCTCGGGCTCCCATACCGCCGGCTGTACTGCCATTGCCGAGGAAAAAATCCTTAAGCTCCTTTCATGGCTTGACCATGAAAAGAATCCCGTACAGATACTCCTTTCCCGGAAAAGCTATATGCGGCTCAGGGATGAGTGGGGACTGCCCGATGTTACAATTTAATGTTGTATAAAGTTGGGAATGTGGATTACGCGGATTGATAGGATTTTAGTAATTTTCGGGAAAATATTTATATCAGAATCCTGCCTACAGGGCATCCGGCCGACAATAATCTGAAACTATTTTCACCCATACGCTTCGCTGAGTCTTTCGATTATAGCTTCTTTGAGTAATTTGATAGATTGCCCATCTTCGATTTTTCCACCGCCGCGCTTCTGTATATAAAAAGCATCGGCAACCTGGTCCTCATCGGTTCCTATCTTTGCAGTGTGAATATCAATATTAAATGACGCAAGCACACTTGTGATGTCATACAAAAGCCCGGTATAATCGATTGCAAAAACATCAACGACAGTATACTTCGATGAAATGTCGTTATGCATGTTAACTTTCGGAGGTGAAAACACCACATTCTTTTTGCGCCGCCGCCACCGGCGCAGATGGCTCGCAATAAGCTCTTTTACATTAGCCTCTTTCAAAATCATCCTGACGAGGTTCTTTTTAAATATTTTCTGGGTTTCCGACGGAATAAGCGCTTCGCCGCTGCCGTCTGTCACAAGAAAAGTATCGATAATGATACCGTCATTTCGGGTAAAAATTCGTGCCCCGATAATATTGATATCCGATGAAGTGATTGTCCCGCAGATGTCGGAAAGGGCTTTCGGATAATCGGGAGTGATCACTGTGAGAAGGCTAATATTATCTCTGAGCTTAAAAGAAGCCCATGCACCGAGCTTTTTCATCCTGTCTGTTCCCCGGATATGAGCGCGGATGGAGGCATGGTCTGTCACTCGTATATACTGGTCTGGAAGCAGATTTAAATGTTTTCGTACAACATCACCAGGAAGATGTCTGTCGGATGCTTCAACAATGCTGTCGATACTGTGTTTTCGCATGGCGTCGATGTGTTCTTCGAAACCTCTTTCAATGAGCATCATCCCTTTTTTGTATAAATCCAGGAGAAGAGCTTTTTTCCATTCTGTCAACACTTCATCCGAAAGCGCCATAAGATCGGCGAATGTCAGCAGTGTCAGCATCCTGAGCCTGCCTGTACTACCCACCCGTTCGATGAAATCACATATGGTGTCCCTGTCATCCATATCGCGTCTTTGAGAAATGTGAGTCATGAGAAGATGCTCGCGTATCAGAAACCGCACAAGATCTATCGTCCGCCTGTCAAAACCGAGACGTTTGAGTACACGAGCGGCAATGAATTCTCCCCGATGAGAATGATTACTGCCCCTGCCTTTCCCGATATCATGCATCAGTCCTGCAAGGTAAAGCGCGCCCCTTGCGGTGACATCTGTCATTAATTCAGAAAGTTCCGGGACTTTTGAACTCCCGATAGCCATACGTTCGAGATTTTCGACCACACGGATGGAATGTTCATCGGTAGTATAAGCGTGATAAAAATCAAACTGGTAGTGCCAGTTGATCTCGTCGAATTCGGGAATCAGCTTTATAAGCGCCCCATGTTCATGCATGAGGCGCAGTGCATGAGCAACACCTTTTTTCATGTTGATTATCTCATGAAAAGCCGTTCTTACTCCGGTGTTTTCAGATAAATTAACAGGGTGCTTTTCAAGAGCCCCGCTGATGGCAGAAGCGGTTTCTTCCTCAATCGTAAGCCTGCGCGCGCCTGCGACCGCAAAGAGAGTAATAAGCAAACGGAGGTGCATGTGCAGTGATTTCGTTTTCTCAGGAGGAATACGGACATTACTATTCCCTATAAGAATTCCTTCGGGAGTGCTTGTATAGCGGGGTGAAGCCTCGCCGGTGAAGAGGATTCGTATTTTTTCGGATATACGGTTTGTCTGACGGTGTACTCTTCCCGCCCTCATGTAATAGTCATGCATCAGTTTTTCTACTGGCACATCTCCTCTGCCGCGGTATTTCAGATTCTTTGCCACCTCGGGAAGAATAATGTGGTTAAGCAGGTCTGCTTTTTTACCGGTGAGAAAATGGAGTGCGTTTCTGATTCTCAGAAAAAAATCAAGATCATCCTCTAAAGCCGAGGTGTCCTCCTCCTTGAGGAATCCTGAAGAAGAAAAATCCCGAATGCTCTTGCCTCGCCCGGTAAGAAGTAATAGCCAGCGGGAAACATGAATGTCGCGCAGGGTTCCGGGGCATTCCTTAACATCAGGCTTCTGTATCTGCACAGTTCCATGGAAGGAGTCAAGGCGGAGGCGACGCTCCTCTATCTTCTGCATGACCATTCTTAATCCAGCCCCTTGGCGAAGCCATTTGGAAAATTTCTCTTTAAGCTCTTTCCAGGCATCCTCGTCTCCCCTAAGAAAACGGCCCTCGAGAAGCGATGTAGCAAAGTAGATGTCATCTTCTGCGGCTTCGATACATTCACCCGTGGTGCGTGTGGAATGGCCAAGGTCGAGATTCATATCCCAGAGGAACCGGAGCATTCCCGTAATATGGTTATCATGCAATCCAGCGGCATCTTCCCGGATAAGGCACAGGATGTCAATGTCCGAGTAAGGATTAAGCTCCCGTCTTCCGTAACCGCCGAGCGCAATAATTGCAAGTCCGGGCGCACTTCTGCCTGAGTTAAAAGCAATTTCGTAAGAGTGAATCACCAAACGGTCCATGACATCCGAAATCATTCCGCAAACAGCAATCCCTGACTCGTCTTGATTGTGCCTGCGGTTGATTTCTTGCATAAACTTTTTAATCACATTGCGGTAGGCTTCCAGTCTTTTTCTGACAGAGGACGGCGACTCGTCTCCCGGTGGAAATTTACGGGCTACAGTTTCGAGCCTGGCGTCAACGATAGGAGCAAGAGTTTCATCAAACTTGGATTTCGGAGGATTGTTCATTTTCCCCTTTGCACGGGTTACTTTATTAGATTTAAAATTCTGAATCTCAATTCAGTGAAATATTTCTCAATTTATTATGTCAATACCTGTGTTTATATTTAATATAATAACTATCCGGAAAAAATTGCTGATATGTAATAACAATGATGAAATATTATGTAAGAAACGAATAAATTACCTTGCATTTTACCTTTAAATAAAGTTTTTTTTATCACTGCAAAATTTTTTTAACTAATTCAGGCTATACATATTATATTACATTTTTTTGTCGATAATGCATATAAAATATTACTGGAAATGTAAAATATTGTATAAAAATCGATAGTGTCTTGGAAATTCTGTAGTCATAAAATATCTTTGACTTTACAATTCATACTTTATAATAGTGCTTATATGTAGAAAGTACAATTACATGGAAAAACGTTTAACGTTATTCCACATTACTACAGCTTTATAACTATTGACATAACAATTTGTATTTTATCATTATGTAGCGATATTAATATATAATTAAAGGAATTTTTTGCAGATTGATTTATGGAAGGAAAAGTTGACATCATGAAAAAAATTAAGTCCGCATATTTTGCTTTTCTTCTCTGTGCTTATGCGATATCCACTGTTTCTGCACAGGAGATGAAGTACGATGTTCTTCTCAAGGGCGGTCATGTAATCGACCCGGTAAATAATATCAACAAGGTAATGGATGTTGCTGTAAAAGACAGTAAAATAGCACTGGTAGATACAAATATTCCCGAATCAGATTCTGAAAAAGTTTTTGATGTTTCTGGATATTATGTGACACCAGGCCTGATTGATATTCATGTTCACTGTTTTCACACCTCACAGACAAGCAATTTCCCTATTATAGCTGATCATCACCATTTCCCATCCGGCGTCACAACGGTTGTCGATGCAGGAACATCCGGAGCAAGAAATTTTGAAGATTTTAAAAAGATCATTGACAGTTCACGGATTAGAATCCTGGCTTTTCTTAATATTGCCGCGCCGGGAATGGGCTCCGCTGAAATTGAACCATCGGAGTTCGATATAAAACTTGCGGTCGAAACCTCCCAAAAGTTTCCCGAAATCATAGTCGGTTTTAAAACCGCTCATTATTACAGCTTGAGTAGTAAAAGGCCATACGACGAGGCTCATCCTCCCTGGGCTTCGGCTGACAGTATTCTGGCGGCAGGGCGTCTGGCTGACTTGCCCATAATGTTTGATTTTCACCCGCGACCGCCTTCAGATGGTTATCCCGCACGCTCATTTCGAGAGATCATGCTTGAAAAATTGAGGCCGGGCGACATATATACTCACTGTTTTTCGGGTGTATTTCCCACAATATTAAAAGATGGGAACGTAAATCCTGATGTAATAAGCGCCCGGAGACGCGGTGTTAATTTTGATATTGGTCATGGAGGAGCTTCTTTGTCGTTCAAAACTGCGATCCCCGCAATCAAACAGGGATTCTACCCAAGCTCTATCAGCACCGACCTCCACAACGGAAATGTCAATGGTCCGGTTCACAATATGGTTAATGTCATGTCAAAATTTCTCTGTATCGGAATGCCGCTTAATGATGTCATCCGGTGTACAACAGTTAATCCTGCCCATGAAATTAACCATCCCGAGCTGGGAAATCTGTCAGCAGGATCAACGGCGGATATTGCTGTATTGGAAACTGTACGCGGGAATTTCAGTTATTACGATTGCAGTTATCTCGGTTCAGGTAACGCAAAAATTAATGGCGATAAAAAACTTCAGTGTGTTATGACATTACGCAACGGTAATGTCGTGTGGGATCCGCTTGGATTAAATGTTCCGCTTCTGGAGGATATTCCTGAAGGTGATAAATACTGGGCAAGACCTCCACAGGATTGGTAATAAATCAGAGGTTTCAAACACTATATATGAGGTTTGATATAATGAAAAGGATGGGTATTTCTTTGGCAACAGTTTTTCTGATTGCTTTTGTGTTGTCTGGTGTTTACGCACAGGAAGCTGTATATCCCTCTGTTCTGCTGAAAGGCGGTCATGTCATCGATCCGGCAAACAATATCAGCAAGATAATGGATGTTCTTGTCAGGGATGGTAAAATCGTCAGTGTCGATTCAAATATTTCCGAGTCAGAGGCGGAAAAAGTGGTCGATGTTTCAAAATACTATGTTACACCAGGTTTAATTGATATACATGTTCACTGTTTTCACACTTCCCGGGAACACCAGCTATCGATTATAGCCGATCATCACCATTTCCCATCCGGCGTCACAACGGTTGTCGATGCGGGAACCTCAGGAGCCAGAAGTTTTGAAGATTTTAAAAAGGTCATTGACAGTTCACGGGTTAGAATCCTGGCTTTTCTTAATATTGCCGCACAGGGAATGGGGCCCGCTGAAATGGATCCCTCTCAATTTAATGTGAAACTCGCTGCGGAAACCGCAAAGAAGTATCCTGATATTATTGTAGGATTCAAAACCGCTCATTATTTCGGATTAAATATAGAAATTCCTTTCGATGATTTTCGCACTCCCTGGGCCTCGGTTGACAGTGTTATAGCAGCAGGACGTATGGCTGACTTGCCAGTGATGTTAGATTGCCACCCCAAACCACCCTCAGGCGATTATTCTGCACGCTCATTCCAAGATATCATCCTAAAAAAGATGCGTCCAGGTGATATATACACACATTGTTTCGCACGTCAATTCCCGCTGGTGCTTGCAGACGAGAAAGTAAATCCGGATGTAATCAAAGCCCGTAAACGGGGTATAATTTTTGATGTGGGTCACGGAGGCGCTGCTTTTACATTCAAAGTTGCTGTTCCTGCAATCGAACAGGGCTTTTTGCCCAACTCTATCAGCACTGACCTTCACAGAGGTAATGTCAACGGTCCAGTTTACAATATGGTTAATGTCATGTCTAAATTCCTCTGTATGGGCATGTTGCTCGAAGATGTTATTAGGTGTTCAACGGCAAATCCCGTACATTATATTAATCGTCCCGAACTGGGGAATCTGTCAGTTGGATCAACTGCGGACATTGCGGTGCTTGAAATGTTAACCGGTGATTTCAGCTATTCAGATGTAGGTATGGGAAAAATAGAAGGTGATAAAAAACTTCGGAATGTCCTTACACTCTTCGGTGGAGAAATTGTATACGATCTTTCGGGTATAAGTTATCCACTCTGGGAGAATATTCCCGCAAATGATGATTATTGGTCAAGGCCTGTTCAGGACTGGTAATGAACTCAGGATTTTCAAACGATAAAAAACGACATATGAAGGGCGGAAGTTAAACTATGAAAAAAATATTTTTTTCTTCAGCAACAGTTTTTCTGATTGCTTTTGTGTTGTCTGGTGTTTACGCACAGGAAGCTTTATATACCTCTGTTCTGCTGAAAGGCGGTCATGTCATCGATCCGGCAAACAATATCAGCAAGATAATGGATGTTCTTGTCAGGGATGGTAAAATCGCCAGTGTCGATTCAAATATTTCCGAGTCAAATGCGGAAAAAGTGGTCGATGTTTCGGGATATTACGTTACTCCCGGCCTGATTGATATTCACGCTCATGTCTTTCATACTTCACTGCCGTTACTTAACCAGCGGTTTTCTGTTATCGCCGATGACATCTGTTTCCCTTCCGGTGTCACTACAGTCGTGGATGTGGGAACCTCGGGAGCAAAAGATTTTGTGAATTTCAAAAAGCTTATCGACATATCGAAAACCAGAATACTGGTCATGCTTAATATTGCCGCTTCGGGAATGTATGTCGGTGAGGATTACCCTCTTGATTTTGACGTTAAACTTTCGGTGGAAACCGCTCGTCAATATCCTGATATCATAGTCGGGTTCAAAACCGCCCATTATCTGGGGAAGCCGTACGGACTTTTGATGCCGTTCAACAAGTTTCAAACTCCCTGGGCGTCGGTAGACAGTGTGCTGGCAGCAGGGCGATTGGCCGGACTGCCGTGCATGTTCGATGTTTGGCCGCGGCCTGCGGAGGGAGGATTTCCTGCACGTTCTTTACGTGAACTTATCCTTGAGAAAATGAGGCCGGGGGACATCCTGACCCACTGTTTTCACAATATGAACCTTGCAATTAATGCCGACGGCAAAGTGAATCCCGATGTAATCAAAGCTCAGAAACGGGGTGTGATATTCGATGTCGGTCATGGAGGCGGTAGCTTCGTATGGAAAAACGCCGTCCCCGCTTTCAGACAGGGATTTTATCCGAACGCCATCAGCACCGATCTCCATGCTGGCAATACGAGCGGCCCTGCGATAAACATGATCCATGTCATGTCGAAATTCCTCTGTATAGGTATGTCGCTTGAGGATGTGATCAGGTTGTCTACCAGTGCCCCGGCGCAAATTATAAATCGCACGGAACTGGGAAATCTGTCAGTTGGCTCTACTGCTGATATTGCGGTGATTGAAATGCTGAATGGCAATTTTGGATACACCGATGTGAAAAAAGCAAGATTAAAGGGCGATAAAAAACTTCAGTGCGTCATGACCCTGTTCGGCGGTAGTATCGTGTTCAATCCATCCGGTTTAAGTTATCCCGACTGGGAGGATATTCCAAGAGATGATGAATACTGGGCTAGGCCCGCGCAGGATTGGTAATTCAAAGTGATAATTTCAAATAATATTCGGCAATGAACTGAAAATCCGGGAGGTGTTGCTATGAAGAAACTACTTTTTGTTTCATGTGCGGTTTTTCTGTGCTTGATTACGGCATCCACTGTTTATGCGCAGGAAACAAAGTACGATTTACTTATTAAGGGCGGTCATGTCATCGATCCGGCTAATAACATCAACGAAAAAATGGATGTCGCTGTCCGGGATGGTAAAATCGCCCGAGTCGAAAAAAACATTCCGGCAACCGATGCGAAAAAGGTCGTTGATGTTCCGGGTTTTTACGTTACTCCCGGTCTGATTGAAACACATATGGTTTGTTATTACACCAACCTCGATGTTACATCATCGGTGATTGCCGACCACCACTGCCTGCCCTCCGGAGTCACCACATGCTGTGACGGAGGTACCGCGGGAGCGGCGAATTTCGAGGATTTTAAA
>JABHYP010000422.1 GCA_018656855.1 Candidatus Latescibacterota bacterium
ATAAGCTCAAAATCGAACTCGGGAGTGAGGATAAATCCCATACCTTCTTTGATGTCGTAGGTTTTACGTTTAGCTGTTATTTTACCCGCTCCACCTGTTACATAGAATACTTGCTGTTCTCCGTCTTTTGGTCTGCCGCTGGCAATTGCGCCGGGTTCAATCGTAGCATAGCTTACAGCGGTTTGTTCGATAAGTACGGCGCCTTTTTTTGTGGGGTGTAAGGCGTCTGGGCCTTCGAGGCCAGTCAGGACGTCACGAAATACCAGATCGCCATACATCACGCGGGGTGTGGAATTACTCCAGTGATTGACAAACATGTCAATATCCGGATCGACGGCCGGGTCAAACTGTCTGGGATCCAATGCACGATAAGGATAAGGCTCTTGTGCTAAGGCAACAGTGGTAAAAAGTAATGCAACATGAACAAACATCACGATTCTACTCATCACACTCTCCTGTTTTTAGATTAGTATATATCTGATAGTCAAAGTATAGAAACATAATTAATTGTAAAAAAATAATTTAATAAATCATAGTGATTTATACAAACGGGTTTAATTATTAGTAGAAATATTATGTTGTTCCGATTCTATCAGAGAAGCTTCTTTGAGCCTCAAATTGTAATACTGCAAAGGAAATGAAAAAAGTATCTCAGGGACTAAAATTAGGCAAGTAAGCCATTTAATACTATGTGCCGTCAGAACATTTAGGGCACTTACAATAAAATTTAACAAGTGGTTTTCAGGAATAGCAACTGTTTTTTCAATCTTCCTTAACCAAGGCTATATGCTCGCCTCAGCTTCATCGTTTCATGTTTGATTATATTACGCATAAATAATCGTTCCCGGTTTATTACTAAAATACACATCAGCCGAAGCCAGATTGTCGAGTGGTTAGTGATGCCGTCAGATTATTGAAATTATTCTGTCACAAGCCACGTCTCATACAGTAGAAAGAGAGATAAACAATAACAAAACATAAGGAGAAAGAAAATGAAAAAGGATTCTGTAATTTTAGTGTCGAGTTTAGTATCGGGTTTTAGCTTCTTCGTCGTTACTTACATCTACGTTATCAACTGCGCTGGTGTACTGCTTGCTTAATTCCCTTCTCCACTCTGAGGCCAAAAGAAGGCGTCCACATCGGGCGTCTTTTTTTTCATGCTGCCATATTGCCCCACTGTTCAACTTCAACTTGACATTTCTTTTTATCTTAATAAATTGAAGGCAGAATATTCTGAGATTCACACTTTGCATTAACTCACCAGAGAGATTTATGGAGGTTATTGTAGTGAAATCCTACCGATACATAGTAATTGCTTTCAGCCTCGTCATTATTGGCTTATTCACCATGTTTGTAATTAACCAGACTGCCAGTGTAGTGGAACTCGCGGGACGGCTGCATCCAGCTTTTGGAACCTTAATACTTTATGCACTGCTCATATTTTATATCCTTGTAATTGCCGTTCCTGTAATCATTATACTGAAAATGCCAAAAACATTATTACCACCGAAAGATATAGAATCTCCGGAGTATTATAAGTACCGTGATAAATTAAGAAAACGACTCTGTGCAAATAAAATTCTGAAGAAAATTGAGGTCGACCCCTATTCCTCAGATGGGATTGAAAATGCTTTCAAAATTCTCGACACTGAAACAAACGACCTGCTTAAGTCCACTGCCTCAACTGTTTTCATCACTACAGCAGTATCTCAGAATGGTCGTCTCGACGCAATCATGGTACTCTTTGCTCAGGTACGGCTTGTTTGGAAAATCGCCCATATATATAATCAAAGGCCTTCAATTTCCGAGATAATGAGACTCTACGCACACGTAGCCGCAACAACATTTTTAGTGAGCACTATCGAGGATCTCGACATTGAGCAGCAGGTTGAGCCGATAATCACGCCCTTAGTGAGCGGCTCGGTTATCGGTGGCATACCCGGAGCCAGCGGTGTTTCGACCTTCATGATTACGTCTATCATCGATGGTGCGGCGAATGCGCTTCTCACTCTCCGAGTCGGGATTATTACAAGGCGGTTTTTTGGCTACCTTTCAGGTCCGGAGTCTCTTGAAACAAGGCGTATTGCAACTCTCGAAGCAAGCGGTATGCTTGGCTCGATTGTCATTAAATCTGCCGGTATTGTCACCGATGCAGTTCTCAGAGCATCGAAGAAACGTATAGGCACAATTAGTAGCTCAATAAAGGATGCAACGGTGAAGTCTACAGGATCGGTCGTTGATTTTTCGCGCCAATCTGTCCACAAGGTTATTGATTCCCTCAAATCAAAAAGTAAGAGGGGAGATGATGAGACACAAAAAAGCCCCGAACAGGAAAAACCACCACAGGAGGCATGATAAATTAACCTTGTCTCTAAAAGCTGATCCAGATGCTATGTTAGGATTAAAGGGTAAAGCTTGATAAGGAGTAAGGTCACATCCCTGAAACCGATATATACGGACAGGGCTGAGTATATACCGTCGAAGGAAGTGGAAAAGTATGTGATTGCGGATGTGCTGGAGCAATTGAAATCTTATACCATTACGGCAATTCATGACAATAAAATCTCAACAGACATCATGGCTGTAGACCAAATAATATCAGTTGCTAAGTGTAGAGTACAGCTTGAGTCAAACAACAGAGAACAATTTGAAGGAAATTCTTCATTGCCTGACCAAACTATAAATACCAGGGGGACTCTTGGAAAAACAAAGAGCTTTAGAGACATATCTCCATAGTCTAATTGAGTGCTGCCAACTTCTTTGCCTTTACTATAAAAATCTTCTGAATTATTGTCAAATCGCTTTATAATTCTATCTAGAGGAAGAACATGCGTACCTTTTATAAAGATTGCCCCTCCCGGTAAATCAGAGGGTCTCACAAGCTTCCCGGATAGAGATACATCTTTAGCTTGAATCAAGTATCTAAGAATTGAAAGTCTTGATATTTCGCCTAGTTCATTAATTAGAAATTTACCCAGATGAGATTTCCCGTAAATATTTCGATCGTACAAAGAAATATAAATACATTGACCGAAGCAAGTCATCTCATATGTGGCTTTTTCATGATTAAAAAATACATCAGCATTGCTTTGTACAACTTGATGATCAATTTTTGTAAGTATATCCCAAGCTTGTTTTTCTCCCTGACATGCCATACTTTTCCCTTTAGTGAATCATAATGCTTGAGTCAACCTGCATTTTCGAGCGGCGTGGAGTAATGTCAGGTGCAACGATTGACATGCCCCCATCTTTTGTATCACCTTCAGCAAATCATCCCGTAACTTTCCATTGCCGGTGCAAGGCGCCTTCACTCGTTTAATATATCGTACCCGCAAACCCGATGATTTTTCCTAGAATGATGTTTCGAACTGAACATCGGCAAAATTCAGCTTTACTGTCGAGGGCTTGCCAGTCACTTCCGACTTGCTGACCGACCGCGCTTCGAGCGTGTTCCTGCCTGAGCGAAGTAACCATGTCCAGTTGGCGGGGGCGTTACGCCATCCGGTGTTATTGGTGTTCACCTCGAAATGGCAGAAATTCGGGGTGTAGGTCTCGAATTCAAGATACAGGCGGTCTTTGGGCGGCCCCGCGGTTGCATGTATATGAACTGTGTTCAGGTCAGGATAGATATCCCGTTTGCGGTCGGTATACCATGTGTAGTG
>JABHYP010000423.1 GCA_018656855.1 Candidatus Latescibacterota bacterium
ATTCATAATGAGACTGCGTCCTCCGCCGTTTCCACCGTAACCGGTAACAAGATTTCCTCTCCCTTCCCATGAAGGCTCCTCAGTATAATGTGTATACTCGGGATGAGATTTAATAGCCGGATTTAACGGGATGATTTCGGGTTTAAGTCCTGCCGATTCAATGATCTCTTTCATGCTGTTAACCGCGCCCATTTCCTCACCGCACACCGAGGGGAAACGGATCAGCTCCATCAGTACATCGGCGGCATGTTCCTTCATGGAGGAAATGCGTTTCGCTATTTCTTTTCTTAAATCGGATATTATCATTTTGCCTCTTTTTGTAATAATATGAAAGAATTATAATCGAAAAATAACATGGAATCTTTCTTTGAAATAAATTGCTTTCTCAATCTTCAACTAACTTATGGATTATATAGAACCGTCTCTTCCCGGTCAAGTATTATTCCGTGAAACAATATTATTCTTTTTTTCTTTAATTTTTTCATGGAAAATATATTACATTGTTCACAGGGAGAGAGGGATTAAGGGGTGAGTTAAAATGCTAATTTCTGAACGCTGACTTTCTATTAATTTTGAATTTGGAATCTTAAATCCGATACTTGTTATAAAGCCATGAATCTCACCGTTATTACAGGACCTGACCCATCGGCGAATCTCACCGAACTTTTCAAGCGAATACCGTTGAGCCGCGGTCCGGTGTGTGCTGTTGTTCCTGACAACCGGTCAGTAACCACGATGCAGAAACGCCTTGCCGATCTCTCGGGCGGCGTCTTCCTCGGTCACAGGGTATATACTCTGGAGAGACTGGCCATGGAGATACTGTCGCTGTCCGGGGATCCTCCTGCAATTATTAAAGGCTATATGAAGCGGGCGATAATTGCCGAGATCATAAAAAACCGCATCAGAGAAAACTCGAAATATTTCTCCATTTCTGCCTGCCCGGGTTTTGTGAACCTCCTAATTTCATTTCTTGAGGAAATACGGAGCCGTACCGACGGCAGGATTTCGAAAGGACCGGAACTGGTATGGATCGCATCGGCATACGGCAGTCATATAGAGAAGCTGGGACTCAATGACCATGAAGGTGTTGTGGCGACCGCTCTCGAAGGAGAAAAGATAGAGAGTTTCGCATCGTCTTTCACCGGACCGTTGATCGTTGATGGTTTTTACGACCTGACTGGTAGGCAGTTTGAACTTTTCAAGAGGCTCTTCAGGAGTTTTTCGAGGAGCGCAGTTACACTGGCCAATGATCCCCTGCGGCCTGCTCTTTTCGGGACATCAGAACGCCTATTTCAGCGTTATCTTACTTTAAATCCAAGAGTTATAGAGGACAATTTTTCTCCTTCCACAGGCCCGGACAGGGTGCTTTCGGAATTTATGGGAGGTGTTTATCCGGACGACAGCGATACCGGAGATGTTGAGATACATACCTTCAGAAGCGAATCTTCAGAGGCCGGCTGGATTGCCGGAACAATCCGAAGCATGCTCTTGAAGGGAACCTTGAGACCTGATGACATCATGATTGTTTCACGGTTTCAAAAGAACTTCGGAAGCCCGATTGAAAGGGCGCTGAGGCTCTATGGAATTCCTGTGCAGGGCGGTTTTTCACGGCCTTTTATAACGCACCCTGTGGTGAGGCTGGCTCTTGATGCGCTTGAGGCTTCGATCCATCCTGAAAAAGAGGAACTGATGTCGAGTGTACAGAAATCTCACTACACCGGTAATTCGACAGCGGAGAAACGAAATCTACTCGAAAGTATGGATGAAAAAGGATGGAGTTGCAGGATAGCCGAACCCAATTCACCTGAAGAATATGTTAAAAGCTTTATCGAAATGCTAGATGATCTCGGTGTGAGCGGGAACCTTGACGGCGGCGGAGAAGAAGAGTACGCTATTTCGGAAACAGCGGCGTATGAACGGTTTCTCGAACTCATGGGTGAGTTTGCGGACCTCTACAGGGAATTTCCGCACAGAAAGATAATGAATGCGGCTGAGTTCAAGCAACTTTTCATACAATTTCTTGGCGCATACACAATTCCCGACAAGCCGTTTCCCTCCGGAGCGCTGGTCGTTGATGTGAACCATGCCCGGTATATTAAACGGGATGTGGTATTTATAACCGGGCTTGATGATGCGTTGTTTCCAGCCAGTGACATGAAATACTCGCTCCATGACAAAGATATTGCCCGCGAACTCCATGAACACTACCGGGAAGAGGAACCGCTCCTGTTTTACATGGCCGCAAAGGGTGCACGGCAGCTTTTTCTCACATTTCCCGGTATTGACGACGAAGGACGTGACGATTCAATGTCGCCCTATCTCAGGGAAATCCGTGAATCCCTCAGACCTCAGAAACCAACGCAGTTTCATCCCGGAATTCCAGGAGCCGCTTGGGAACATGGGGCTTCCGGCATGAGAGGACAGGCAGAACAGTTGGTTCGCGCGCTGAGTAAAGACTTTAACAAAGCTCCCTCGATTCTTTACTCTGTCGGAATGAAGGACCCGGCTCTGGGAAAACAGGTCAAAAACGCTGTGAAAGCTCTCATATATCGGGATACGAATATGAAAGTAAACCTTTCGGAACACCCCTCCTTTGAGGATGTTCGTCTGGAGTGGAGTACAAACAGGGTATTCTCGATAACCGAACTTGAAATGTACCTTTCGTGTCCGTTCAAGTTCTTTCTTTCACGCTTTATCGGGCTTTCGGTTGACATCCGGATTCCGGGCGAACTCGATCCCGCCACACGGGGCATGATTGTTCATGAAATACTTGCAAGATTCTACATAGAGCGCAGGAAACGTGCAGAAAAGACGAGATTTGATAAAACCGAACTTTCGGCGTCTAAAGACCTTATGAGAGAGATTGTGGACACGATATTTTCCAGGAGTTTACACAGTTATGAAGGAGTCCACCCTGTTGCGCTAAACGCCGAGAAGAAATTCATAAAGACGTGGATGGAAGCGTTTCTCGAAAATGAAATGTACTACTTTGAGCAGACCGATTTCGAGCCATGCGCCATTGAAATCGAGTTCGGCCGCCCCGCAAGAGGAGAAAATGAGCATTATTCCGCTCTGAATCTGGGTAATGACAGCGAGCAAGTACTGATAGGAGGGAGAATCGACCGGATTGATGCGGACTCGATATCGGGGAAACGTCGTATAAGAATTATCGATTATAAAACCGGATTTGTTGAAGCGAAAGCAAGAGAGATGTCGGATGGTGCGGATCTTCAGATACCGCTTTATCTCGAGGCGGCGGTAAAGAACATATTACCCGGCAGTTTCATACATGACGGTGTGTATTACAGTCTCAAGGATATGGAATTTAAGACTTATAAAAAAGAGAGGCGCCCCATAACGGGAACTGACTGGAACGACTTTATCGACGGGGCGGTTTCAAGAGCGGTTTTGGCTGTGTCTGAAATCCGCAAGGGATGTTTTTCCCCGCCCGAAAAAAAATGTGATGAGTACTGTGAATTTCTTTCCCTGTGCCGTGGAGGAAAGAAGAACGAACACTAAATGATGAAAATATAGGCATAAGGCAAAAGGCATAAGGGGTAAGGGCAAAAGAATAAACAACAAATACTCAATTTTCAATGCACAATTACGAAATGTAACTACGGACAACTGACCATGGGCTAAATTAACCTTGAATTTTAAATTTTGAATCTGGAATTATTATCATGCCGCTGACAAAACTTGACAATTATCAAAAGAATGCTTCCACGCTGACCAATAGCGAGATTGTTGTATCCGCGGGGGCAGGATCCGGCAAGACACGTCTGCTGGTTGGGAGGTATCTGCATCTTGTTAAAAGCCATTCAGTGCCGTTGTCCGCGATTGTTGCGATAACGTTCACCGATAAAGCTGCCGGCCAGATGAAAGCTGCAATAGCTGAAAGAGCGCGGGAACTGTCGGTTTCAAACGACAACGATTCCGCGTTCTGGAAGGATATAGCCGACAATGTTCACTCCGCTCCTATTTCCACCATCCACGCGTTCTGTAACTCAATCCTGCGGCGTTATCCGCTTGAGGCCGGCATAGACCCTCTGTTTACTATTCTTGCCAACACAACACTGTCAAGCCTGACAGGGGAGGCTCTCGAAACGTTTATGACACGCCGGATGGAATCCGAACCTGAAGAGATTGATTTTCTTCTCAGGACATTCGGCATGCCGGGTTTAAAACGCATGTATCGTATACTTCTCCGCGAGCGCGCCCGGCTGATAACATTTCTTGACAGATGCGGCGTTGAGAAACCGGATGTTCTTGAGAGCCGCTACCTGCAGGTAATAAAAGTACGGCTC
>JABHYP010000424.1 GCA_018656855.1 Candidatus Latescibacterota bacterium
CAGATGCTCCACGAACGATGCAAGGACCTCTCTATAGGCTTTTTTCTCCATATACCGTTTCCATCATTCGAGGTATTCCGTCTGCTGCCCTGGCGAAGAGAGATACTGGAGGGTCTTCTCGGGGCAGACCTTATCGGATTCCATACCTACGACTATGCGCGGCATTTCCTGAGCAGTGTTCGAAACAGGCTTGGTTACGAGCATTCTTTCGGCCAGTTCACTATTAACAACCGAATGGTTAAGGTTGATACGTTCCCTATGGGTATAGATTATGACAGATTTGCCCGCGCTGAGGATATGCCCTCTGTAAAAAGGGAAATCACGAAATATCGGAAAAGAATTGGGGAGCAAAAGCTAATTTTATCGATAGACAGGCTGGACTATACAAAAGGAATATTACAACGCATCCACTCGTTTGACCTGTTCCTTGAAAAATACCCGAACTACAGGGAAAAAGTAAAACTAATTTTGGTGGCTGTTCCATCGAGGGCAAAAGTAGAGCAGTACATTCAGTTGAAAAGAGAATTGGACGAACTGGTCGGGAGAATCAATGGGAAATATGGGACAATCGGATGGTCGCCTGTCTGGTATTACTATAAATCCCTTTCATTCCATGAGCTTACCGCCCTCTATAGGATTTCGGATGTATGCCTTGTTACCCCTGTGAGAGACGGTATGAATTTAATCGCCAAGGAGTTTATCGCTACAAAAAGGGATGGAAAAGGAGTTTTAATCCTCAGCGAGATGGCGGGCGCTGCCAAGGAATTAAGCGAGGCAATGATCGTTAATCCTAATAATTTTGAACGAATTGCTGATTCAATACACAGGGCATTGACTATGTCCGGGAAAGAACAGATTAAGAAGAACAGGTCAATGCAGAAACGGTTACAGCGTTATACGGTGCAAAAATGGGCGGAGGATTTCATAAAAACGCTTACCTCGCTTAAACAGTTCGAACGTGAAACTCTTTATCGGAAACTTACCGTCCCCATAAGAAAAAAAATGATAGCCGATTATCATAAAAGTCATAACAGACTTATATTGCTTGATTATGACGGCACTCTCAGGGATTTTGAAAGAAATCCCCAGGATGCTATACCCAACCGGGAAATATTAAGGTTATTGATAAAGCTTTCCGGGGATCCTCACAACGAGGTGCTTATTATCAGCGGGCGCGACAGAACCACACTCGAAAAATGGTTTAAACATTTTAATATAGGTCTTATAGCGGAACACGGGGTATGGATTAAAGAGAAAGACGGGGACTGGGAACTTATTGAGCCCATGGTAAATTACTGGAAAGATGAAATACGGCCGATTCTCGAACGTTACATGGACAGAACCCCCGGCTCTTTAATTGAAGAAAAGGAATATTCGCTTGTATGGCACTACCGCAAATCAGAACCCGATCTGGCAACGATAAGGGCACGGGAACTGAAAGAGGAGATTCTTCATTTCACAACGAATCTCGGACTTGCTGTTCTGGAAGGAAACAAGGTCATTGAAATAAAAAATGCTGGTATCAATAAAGGCCTTGCTGCTTTAAAATGGATTTCGCAGGATACGTTTGATTTTATACTTGCCGCGGGTGATGACCGTACTGACGAAGACATTTTTAATGTGCTCCCTGAGGAAGCTTATTCTGTCAAAGTAGGCATGCCTCCATCGAAAGCGAAATTCAATATAGATTCAGTTAAAAATTTACGATCACTTCTTAAAGAAATGGTAGAGGAGTAAAAATGGAGAATCTTGTTAAGCTGGAAAATTACCGGGAGATTGTCGGAGATAAGGTTGTTTCTTCGATTTACTGTAAAATGCGCAGACTTTACGGGAAAAGTGTACTTAATGTTAATTCTACATACATCGGCGGTGGTGTTGCTGAAATGCTTTCTTCGTTTATTCCACTCATGAATGATGTCGGGCTTGAGGCCGGGTGGAGAACTGTGCATGGTAATGTTGATTTTTATGGAATTACTAAAAAATTTCATAACGCGCTTCAGGGCGAAAAAATTAATTTTTCGGACATGAAAATAAAGCTTTATGAACAGGTTAACAGACTGTTCTCGACATACACCCACATCAACAGCCATGACTATGTGGTAATCCATGATCCCCAGCCCCTGCCGCTTGTACAGTATTATCAAAAAAGACAGCCCTGGATATGGAGATGCCATATCGATCTTTCTATGCCGAATCAGGAAATATGGAATTACCTTAAAAAGTTCATACTTAAGTTTGATATAGTGATTGTCTCGAGCGAAAAATATAAAAGCAAAGACCTGCCGCTTGAATACAGGATTATCCGGCCTGCCATTGATCCGTTAACCCATAAGAACAAAGACATCACTGATAATGTAATAAGCAAATTTCTGAAAAAGTTTAATGTTCCTACGGATAAACCTTTTATCACTCAGATATCCCGTTTTGACAAGTGGAAAGATCCGCTGGGTGTGGTCGAAATTTTTAAGAAGGTAAAAGAAAAAATTGACTGCAGGCTTGTACTGTGCGGAAATATGGCAACCGACGATCCAGAGGGCTTGGTGATATTTGAAAAAATCAAGAAACAGGCAAAAG
>JABHYP010000425.1 GCA_018656855.1 Candidatus Latescibacterota bacterium
ATTATTGTGCTCGGAATCTTTTGCGATCATCTCCATCACATCGTACGGATCAGCTTCGCCGAGATATGTAACCTCAAAAAGTTTCGATAGTTCCGAAAAGAAAACCCTCTGGTTATAAGTGCTGACGCCGCTGACTTTGCGGTGTGTAGGAAAGATTGTCAAACCTGAATCATCAGCGCTGGAAAAATACATTGAAACATAATCGAACGGCTCCTCATCACTCTGCCGCTCACTTTCCATCAGTGATTTATAATTTAATGCAGTCTCATAACGGTGATGACCATCGGCTATGATAATGTCATGTCCTTTTATACTTTCCTGGAGTTCAGACACAATTTCCGTGTCTTTCACAGCCCACATTTTTCTGAGAATACCCTGCTCATCGGTAAAACATACATCCGGTTGCGATTCGGCAGCTTTTAAAAGAAGTTCCTGGATTTCATTACGAGGATCGCGGAAAACAGAAAATATCTGGCTTAGATTTGCACTTGTGGCTTTGACCAGGTTCAGCCTGTCAATCCTGGGGGCTGAAAGCGTTCGCTCGTGCGGATGAATATTATTACCGAACTCTTCGATTTTTAATAGCGCAATAAAACCGTACCTTGTCTTCTTTTCGCCGTTTACTTCGTAAGTGTCAGTCCGCAAATAGATTACTGGTTCTTCATCCATTTTGAGAACACCGTCACGTATCCATGATTCAAGATAGTTCGCCGCACGTTTATACTTATCAGAAGTATTGTTATCTCCGGGTTCTTCTCTGGTCTTGATGAGGCGTATTATATTATATGGACTGCGGTTATAAAGATTTTCAAGCCATTCATTATAAATAATGTCATAAGGAGGAGCCACAATCTTTGAAATATCGCCTGCAACATCGGGATTATATCTTAGCCCTCTGAAAGGACGGATGGTAGGCATTGCTAATCTCCTTAATATATAAGCATTTATATTAATATTTATGTCTGTTTTCTTACATATAAAATATAGATAAAAATGAAAAATAATAAAAGTGAAATAATTTCTGGTTCAAATACTTACCACATTCTTAATCCGGGTTTCCACCACATAGTGAATATTTTCAAAAAAAAACCGCACAGAAACATTTGTGCGGAATTATACTCTCGGAATTATTGCATGTTTCTATGTTCTCAAACTTTCCGCTCCGCCGACAATTTCAGAAATCTCCTTGGTAATCAGAGCCTGTCGGGCACGGTTGTATGTAATGGACAACGTATTAAGAAGGTCGCTTGCATTTTCGGTCGCCGCATCCATTGCAGTCATTTTTGCTCCCATCTCCGATGCGAACGACTCAAGCATGATACGCCACATCTGAACCTCAAGGTGATAAGGAATAAGCGTGTCGAATACCGAATACTCGTCAGGCTCATAAATGTATTCTGTTAGAAGAACGTCTTCCTCCGGTTCAGCTGGAACAAGCGGCAAAAACTGCTTTGTAACAAGGTTTTGCTGAATGGCGCTCTTGAATTCATTGTACATCACATCTACTCTGTCATACTGCTCTTCCAGAAATAGTTTCTTAATCCCTGAAATAGTCTCCACAGCATCGGAGTACTTGAGGTGATTGAAGAACATAATTTTTTCAGCGGTAATTTTCAAATCAGTCTTTCTGAAAAAATCACGGCCTTTTCTACCGATACAGAACATATCAATTTCAGATCCCTTATGCTCGTCAATATAATTCCGCGCTCTTTTGATGATATTTGAATTAAAGCCTCCGCACAGTCCGGAATCGGCGGTAACAAGTACGAGCAGAAGTTTGCGGTCGTTCCCCCGTTCGGTCAAAAGAGGGTGCAGATCCCTCTTGGATCTTATTGCCACCTGAGCGATAATGTTATCGAGCTGGATAGCATAGGGACGCGCTTTAAGTATATTTTCCTGGGCGCGGCGGAGTTTTGCCGCTGCAACCATCTGCATGGCACGTGTAATTTTCTGAGTGGATTTTATGGCGATAATGCGGCGCCGTATTTCCCTAATTGTTGCCACCTGATACCCCCGTTATTTCACCACGAAAGTTGGTTTAA
>JABHYP010000426.1 GCA_018656855.1 Candidatus Latescibacterota bacterium
CAAACAGCGAAGAACTTTTCGACAGAGCGTTTGCCATCCACGATCAGGGACATTTACCGAACAGGCACGGAGTTGAGATGGGAGCAAGAACTGTTATCGGGCTTGATTTCAGGATGACTGAACTTTCTGCCGCGGTTCTTCTTGTGCAGTTGAAAAAGATGGATATGATCAAGAGTGAGTTAAAAAAGAAGAAAAAGAGATTCAAGGATGGAATAAATGACCTTAAAGGAATCAACTTCAGAACCCTGCCCGATCCTGATGGTGAATTGGGGACTCTGTTAACAGTCCTCTTCCCCGATGAAACTGTAGCGCGCAGCATCGGAAAGGAACTTGGTTCCGGAGTGGTAGCAGACTCAGGCTGGCATGTATATAATAATATGGAACATATCCTTGGAAGGATGGTTGTTGATAATACGGGATGTCCTTTCAACTGCCCGATCTATAAAGACAGGGGCGGTGCTATCGAATATTCAAAGGGTATGCTTCCTAAGACAGACTCAATACTCGGGCGTGCGATAAATATCAGTATCGGTGTTTCAGATGCCGGCTTAGGATCTGGATTCGGAATAACCATAACAAGCAGCAATACTGAAATTGACCAGAAAATAGACACGTTCAGGAGAATAGTGGAAAAGCATATATAACAGTATTGGCTTTACACCGAATCAAGCATACTTTTTTTCAAATGAAGAAAATGACACAGACAAGGGTAATCAGCGGTGCCACGTAAACTTACCCGACAGGCCGCAGTGCTTCTCGCCGTCTGGTTGATCCGCATGTTATGCGTTTGTTTTTACCTGCGATTTCTTTGCAACAATAGCAATTTCCGGTGATTCAGGGGTGAAGGTTTTACCTGCAACATCAGAATATATTCCTTCAATCTTAAAACCATTATCTTCAAATTCTTTTCTAAGTGAATCTTTACTGAAATATTGTAGCCAGTTGTATACTACACGCTTGCGTGATTCTTCGATTATTGTGTATTTGTCTAGTATTACTTTTTCTTTATCGTATTTAAATGTGTTAACAAAACAATAATAATCTTCCGAAGACCAGAAACCATTTAATTGATTTAATTCGTAGGTTGCAGATTCTTCTTTCTGGTTAAAACTGTTTAATGAATACACGTCAAGCAGTACAGAACCGTCCGGTTTTAATAGCGAATGAAATTTTGAGAGCATTTTTTTTCTTTGCTCAGGACTTAACGCGCAAAAATCACACATGATCATTGTAATAAGGTCGAAACTATCCGGTGTATCAAAATCTAAATAGTTTGTAAGAATATAATTTATTATTAAGCCTTTTTTAGCAGCTACCTGTTTTGCATACTTTAGGGAATTTTCCGAGAAATCAATGCCGGTAACATTTGCATCACGTTCTGCTAGTATAGTTGTGTATAGCCCTGGGCCACAGCCAAAGTCAGCAATTTCAGTGTTTTTATCCACTCCAAAATGAGAGACAATCCATTCCACAGAGCGCTCAATAAAGCTCTTGTTTCGGGATGAAAGATCAATTGCTTCGTTTAAGTGGTATTCGAGCATTTGTTTTGATGTATGTTCATTTGCCCACAGTTCATCTGCTGTATAAAATTGAAACGGTGCAGGGCGTGAATTTATTTCGTTTAGTTTTTTAAACATCAATGACACCATTATTGATTCCGACACATAACGATTGAGCTAAGGTGCGCGGTTTGCCGCAACGCCTTCAGCGACTTGTCAGCCGCTACTCATAATTTACAATGAAATTTCTCCTTCAAGATAGGTTACTGCCCGTCCACCTATCTCAACTCGTTTATCAAGGTCTTTGCACACCAATTCTCCCCCACGTTTGGAGATTTGCTTAGCATTTAAGTTTTGTTTTTCTAGCTTCTTGGACCAATATGGTATCAGAGTAGTATGAGCCGATCCTGTCACTGGATCTTCAGGTATTCCTGACTGAGGCGCAAAAAAACGAGAAACAAAATCGCTCTCACAGCCTGGTCCCGAAACAATTACTCCCCTTAATGGAATCCTGCACAGAATATTCATATCAGGAGATAGCGATGAAATTGTTTTTTCATTTTCAAATATTGCAAGGTAATCATCTCTACCTCTGAATGTTTCAATTGGCCTTGCTCCCAATCCATTTATTATATCTGCTGATGGCTCAACTTCGTGAAGTGTGTCAGCGGGGAAATTCAGATATAAGACTTTTTCTTCTTTTCGAACATACAAAGGACCACTCTTTGAAGAAAACAAAACTGTGTCATCAGAATAGCCCAGATGATTGAATATGACATGTGCAGCCGCCAATGTAGCATGCCCACATAAATCAACTTCAACAGTGGGTGTAAACCAACAGATTTGATAGTTTTTCCCATCAATAACAACGAAAGCAGTCTCTGCCAGATTGTTTTCTGATGCGATTGCCTGCATAGTTTCAGGAGGGAGTTCCGATTTAGGAAAAGCCACTGCTGCAGGATTTCCTGAAAACAAGCGACCTGCAAAAGCATCAATTTGATATATAGGGATTTTCATGTTTTTCCTTAATTTGAGGCTACCATGTAGTTATATGGTTAGTATACCTCGACAGTGAAAATCCGTCCGACTGTTGCTACTTTTCATATATATAAACAGGATTATTTAGTTATAATAATTTCAAACACTTGTTATGATAATTCTCTTTCATAATACTCCTGAAGAGATACCGGTTCGGTTTTTTCATTCTTTATTGCCTCAATGCCATCAACACTGGCAACAGCGGCTGCAATTGATGTTACATAAGGTATTTTCTGCTGTATTGCCTGCATGCGGATAAAACTATCGTCGTCCTTACTCAGACGGCCGACCGGTGTATTTATTATTAGCTGTATCTCGTTGTTCTTGATTGCATCCAATATATGTGGCCTGCCTTCGTACAGCTTCAAAATTTCCCTGTTGTCTACCCCATTTTCGTTGAGGTATTGGCTTGTGTTTCGTGTGGCTAAAATAGTAAATCCCAGTTTGTTAAGTCTTTGAGCAATTGGCAGCAGGGAATGCTTGTCCTTATCCGCAACCGTCAAAAGGACATTTCCTTCAGTTGGAAGTTTTGCACCAGCAGATTCCTGCGCTTTATAGAAGGCAAGACCGAATGTTTCCGCGATACCCATTACTTCTCCTGTTGCCCGCATTTCCGGGCCCAGAAGCGGATCAACCTCGGGAAACATATTAAATGGGAATACCGCTTCCTTAACCCCTAAAAACGGCACTTTTTTCTTCTTCAATTCAGGGAAATCTTTCAACTTTTTGCCGAGCATGACCTTTGTGGCAATACTGGCAAGCGTAATGCCCATAACCTTTGAAACAATCGGTACAGTCCTTGACGCGCGAGGGTTGGCCTCGAGAATGTATACGACATCATCGCATATTGCATACTGGATATTTATGATGCCGACAACTTTCAGTTCTTTCGCAATTTGATCCGTATATTTCTCAATAATTTCAATATGTTCATCTTTTACAGTTCTTGAAGGAATTACACAGGCAGAATCGCCTGAATGGATTCCAGCAAGCTCAATGTGTTCCATGACAACAGGTATAAACGTATCCTCGCCGTCAGACAGTGCATCCACTTCAATTTCAACCGCGTCTTCGAGAAAACGGTCTATCAGCATCGGGTATTCAGGGCTGATCTGAATCGCTTCCCGGGTATATTTCCTTAACATGGTTTCATCATATATTATTTCCATGCCGCGTCCTCCGAGCACGAAGGAAGGACGTACCATGAGCGGATAACCTATTTTTTCGGCAATGGCCAGGGCTTCCTCAAGAGACCGGGCTGAGCCGCTTTCCGGCTGTGATATCCCGAGCGAGATCATTCTTTCCCTGAAATATTCCCTATCCTCAGCCAAACGTATACTTTCAGGAGATGTCCCCAGAATACTGACTCCGTTATCTTTCAATTCCTGGGCAATATTCAGAGGTGTTTGCCCGCCAAACTGCACAATAAC
>JABHYP010000427.1 GCA_018656855.1 Candidatus Latescibacterota bacterium
CCTTCACCAGTATCTCCTTCGCCGCCTTCTGTTCCGTCACCGCCATCTTCTGTTCCGTCGTCTTCACCTTCTACGGCGATTTTGGTGACTGTGCCATCAGTTTCCTCAGATTCACCATCACCTGTTCCTTCACCATCACTATTGTTGCCTTCTCCTTCTTCGCCCTCTTCCTCTTCTTCCTCCTCTTCAGGTTCAGCATCGTCAGTTTCTTCTGCCGCTATCTCCGCGGTAAACTGAATCGTTTCGCCGACTTCGACAGTCGCTTTTTTCGGAGAAATCTTGAGTGAAGAGTCTTCATTTTCTTCACCCTCTTCTTCCGTGTCGTCGCCTTTATCGCTGTTCGAATTGCCTTTGTCGTTATTTGAGTTGCCTTTGCTGTCATCGGTTGTTTCGCCGGTATCGTCACCGTCATCATCTGTATTGTTGTTGCCGCCGCCGGAATTTCCATTATCATTGTTAGAATTGCCGGGTGTATCCGGCGGTTTCTTAAAGGCGACCGTCTCCGATGATTCGCTCTGCGCTAAAATATCGACTGGTACCGTAGATAATGATACCAATATGATAGCCGAAACAATCCATAACAAACTGAAAAAACGTTTCATGATTTTTTCCTTTTCAATAACCGTTTTATTAATGGTATTTACCTGTTCGATCCGGCTTGGCCGGTTTCACTATTTTGCTCTCCGCTTCCACATTCGTGATCTCTTATTGGAAACGGGTTATAACATCCATAAAAAGGCTGATCACCATCGAATAGAATGTAAAAATAATTGCGTCACCCAGGCTTTTAAGGCGTAAATGACGATTAAAAAACATATCCTTTTTTATTTGAGAAATTAGTTTTCCCAATATCTATATAATAACATAATTAGGTTAATGAAAATGTAAAGTGATAAAAATCACAAAAATTAAAAAAAGTTGCAATAATTAATTTCATCTGACATTCTCCAAAATCTTGTTGATAAACAAGTATTACCTTTTCCAAGTTCTTTTCCAAGTATTTCCTGCATACAAGTCTTTCAACTACACTAAATCCAAAATTCCCCATATGAAAAATTTTAATGAGTAGTAATAAACTATTTTACTTCACTAATACCATGGGTATTTGATTGAATATTAGTAATTTACAAAACACAGAAAATAATCCTGATGCCTGCTTAAAATGCAGTAGGTCACTGGTTCAATTCCAGTATCGCCCAGCACTTTGGCAAGAAACGGGAACGGTTATCTATGCGTAATATGATCAAACATGAAAGGTTGAAGATGAGGCGAGTATATAACCTTGGGAAAGGGGGCTTGAAAAAATATTTGCTATTCCTGAAAACCAAACCTTAAATTTTAGCTGGGAGTGTCCAACTAGTTTTGAATACGTACAGTACATTACTATTGTTTATATAGTTTCCGCATAACACCCTGTTCTTTTGGGGATCACAGTTTTTCTACTGCCCTCCATAGGAGCGATCCTCGTTAGCTCCTCGAGGGGAATCTCTCACTTTAGTTTTGTGTCAAAAATCTTGTCTTATTATTCGTAACGCAACGCTTCGATAGGATCCATCTTTGCCGCCCTGCGCGCCGGGAATACTCCGAAAATAATTCCGACACCCACAGATACCCAGAAGGCAAGAAAAATTGCCTGCACTGAAACTATCGTGCGCCAGTCGGCGTAAGCGGCGATAATTCTGGTCAGAGCAAATCCGAGTATTATGCCGATCAATCCGCCGGTGAAACTCAGAATCACCGCTTCAAGTAAAAACTGGCCCAATATATCTCTTCGTGTGGCGCCAGTAGCGCGGCGAACGCCTATCTCGCGAGTCCGTTCGAGAATCGAGGCCAGCATGATATTCATGATACCGATTCCACCGACAAGAAGTGAAATACCGGCGATAGCACCCATGACAATATTGAAAATACGCTGGGTTTGCTGGCTCTGGCGAAGGAGAGCTTCGGGTACTATTATTTCGAAATCCTCAACTTTGTTGTGACGCCTGAGCATTGAGGACTTAAGTATATTTGCTGCTTCCTGTATTCTATTAATATCGTTCACACGTGCGATAATGCGACTAATCTCACTTTCACTTGTTGTCTTCCATCCCGTGCCAGGAGTATATACCATCTTGGAGCCAACGCTTGTAAAACGCTTCAACGCAACAGTTATGGGTATATAAATATCCTGGTTCATATCATGAAGCGGGAGACCTACCTTTCTGCTGGCAGATACCGATTTTTCCTCCATTATGCCTACAACGGTGAACCATTGGTCGCCAATTTTAATTTTCTCTCCCAGCGGATCGCGAAAAAGAAAAAGTTCACGCTTGATGCCGTTGCCGAGGGCGCATATCCGTCGAGCCTTATCAACATCACGGAAATTGAAAAAAGCTCCTTCCCGGGCAACATAGTTCATAACCTTGGCATAATCCGGAGTTGTTCCCACAATATTCGCCTTGGTTCGTTCTTTCCCGTAACGAACGTCAATCTGCTCCTCTCGTATGGGAACACAGATGTCCATAAGTGGATTCAGTTCCTGTATTGCACGTGCATCAGCCCATTGAAGACCCCGGGAGAGGCTGGGATTATTATCTTCTTTGTTTTCTTCATTTTTCGGCACATCCTGTATGATGATATTATACATACCCATAAGTTGAATCTGTTCGAGCGCTTGCTGCTTTGCCCCTTCGCCGATGGATAGCATTGCGATTACCGCACCGACGCCAAAAATGATACCAAGCATAGACAAAAGCGAACGGAGCAGGTGGCTCCTCAATCCCTCAAGTCCGATAAAAAAATTCTCTCTGTAATTCATATTAGTGCCCTGAACATGTAAATATTAAATTATGACGATTGGATGTTATGTGATTTCATTCTGCAATAATACTGCTTTCTTTTATAGTTCAATAAAACGATTTGAACGGCCACATGGTAATTCATTTTCATGTGAATCATGAAACTTCCGAATCCGCAGTATAATTTGGAGCCCAATTACATATTATTTATTATTACCGCTTTCTGTTGACTCTTCAATCCCAATTTCTTCAAGAGGAAGCGTGGGATCACGCAGGGCAACCTCTTCACCTTCAGAAAGCCCTTCTTCGATGATAATATAGTCGCTGTTCTTTGCTCCTGCCTTGATCGGTCTACGTTTAAATTTTCCATTCTTAACATATACAACAGTGGTATCTTCCTTTTCAAATACCGTTTCAAGCGGCACGAAAAGCACGTCATCGATTTTGTTTGTAACAATTTTACACTTTGCTGTCATTCCAGGTTTCAGCCGCTCATCCTCACCCTCGATAGTGACTTCTACGTCAAATATTTTCTCATCCGATCCCATCTCGCTACGAGCAAGCGTCGCAACATTGGTAACTTTACCATAAAAGGTAGGCCCCTCCAGAGCATCGAGGGTAATCACTACCTGTTGACCGGCCGCAACACTGCTTATGTCAATTTCATTCACCTTTGTCTTCACTTGCATTAACGATAAATCAGGTATACTCACCAGTTCCATTCCACGGTAGGGGGTGGAACCCACTTTCACTTTTTCCTGGCCATTCGGACCCCACATTTGCTGGAGCACTACCATACCGCTTTTGGGCGCTGTCAGGGTTAAAGCTTCAAGCATCTCCTTTGCCTCTTTTAAATTACTCTCCGCCTGTTTTACTTTCAGCTCGGCCTTTGAAATGTTGGCATCGTCAATAATTTTTTGTGATTTCACTTCTTCTTTTGCCTGTTGAAGTAAAAGTTCGGCCTTTTTAAATTCGAGTTCCTGCTCACGTTTCCGGGATTCCGCTTCAAATTTCATCTGCTGGTATTTGAGTTTCGACTGTTCGTAAGAATATTGCTGAATGAGATAACTATTTTCCAGTTTCTCCATATCTGATTCGATACTTGCTTTCTGGCTGGTAAGCTCGGCTTTTGCGTTTTCAAGCTCGTTTTGAACATCCAGAACTCTTTTCTCAGTTTCGCTTGTATCGAACTGAACGAGAAAATCACCCTCTTTGACTATTGTACCTTCATCAACGATCCTTACAATACGGGTCTGGCCGTAAACTCTCCCCGGCACACCCACAGATGAGGATTTTGCCGCTTTGAGTTCGCCGCTCTCCCTGATATCGACAATAAATTCACCCAAGTTGGTTTCGAACGTGGAAATATTGGGCGCGTCGGTGCTTGCCCGGACAATCAGAACTATTCCAACAATAATAATGAGAGCGCCGCCCCCAATGAATAATTTCTTGTTCTTAAGCTTTTTGATATCCGGATACTTTATATTCATCTTATTACTCCCGGTGTATCACTGGTAAAATGTATTTAATAAAGTTTAATATAAATAAGTATTTGCATAGTATTTTTTCAAATGATCGACTTGTGGTTTCTATTGTACTGTCGTCCTGCTTTCGCTTTTGATAACCTTCGCTCCAGTAGCTGCGGACTCGGAAGTTTTTTGCTGAATTTCTTTGTTTCCCGCAGGCATATCTGACGATAATTTTTGTGCCTTTTTAATGGAATCCTGCTGTGCGGGATTATAGGTCAGCCCACGCTCGTTCATAGTTTCGATATGAGTAAGAAATTCCTGAAATTCAGTTCTCAGGCGCTCCATTTCTACAAACCATCCAAGGGGATGTACCTCTTCAGTTGGTGCAAAAAGCGACACTTCATCTTTTTCGCCCAGACCTTCGATAATAGTTATAAACCTGTCATTTTGTTTGCCCAGCTTTACAGGCACCGTATTTGGGAAGCTTTTCCTGGTATATACTACAGAGCTGCCGTCATCCAATTCAAATATGGCTCCGACAGGAACAAAAAAAGCATCAGGGATTTTTTCAAGAACAATTGTTGCCTGGGCGGTCATACCCGGTTTGAGTTTTTTATCCTGCTCATCAATCATTATTGTAACCTGAAATGAGGGTGCTTTTGCAGAAGATTGCCAGTATTGACGTGATTTTTCCACAAGTGATGCCACTTTTGAAACAGAGCCGTGATAAATAGATTCATCAAAAGCATCAAGCCGCAATTGCGCCTTTTGGCCTTTTTTAAGATAACCGGCATCCATTTCGTTTACCTTTACCACCATTTTTATCTTCGAAAGGTCAGGTATGCTGATCACATTTTCTCCCGATCTAACTTTGTCGCCGATTGACGCCTTGTAACGCGGTGCATTCCACCCGCCAACTTCATTGTATACAACCATTCCCGATATCGGCGCACGAAGTGTGAGCTGATCGATTCTTTTTTTTATATGTTCGACTTCAGATTTGGCCTGTTCAAGCCTGAATGATGACTTTTGCCATTCTGCAATATCAATTATCTTTTGCGTCTTAATATTTTTCTCATTTTCTTTAAAACGGATTAATTCTTTCTGAAGATTGAGACGTGCATCTTCCTGTATATTAACGGATTCGAATCTTAGTAGTTCTACTTTTAATTCAGCTGCTTCCCTGGAGTAAATTGCTATTTGAATGCCTCTTTCCAGCTTGGACATCCGTGAGGCTTGCTGTGTCTCAATACTTTTCAAGTCCGCTTCAGCCTGTTTCATTTTGTCGATGGCCTTGTCCAGTTCCTCATCTAATGTGCTGGTATCAAACTGAACGAGAAAATCACCCTCTTTTATTATCGTGCCTTCCGGCACCATATCAATGATCTGAAGATCCATTCTCCACTCTCTGGGTGCTCTGACAAACATAGAGTTGACAGCCTGGATTTCTCCGCTTTCCACAAGATCAATAATAAATTCGCCTTGCTGAACATTCGCCCAGTTCTCTTCATCATCAGTAGAACTGCCAAATATGAAAAAATAGATAATCACAAAGAGGATGATAAATACTGTTATTGATGGGTACAGCACATATCGATTCTTTAAAGTTTTGGTAATTTGAGGAAATGAGGGGCTCATATAGTAATCCACCAAATAAAATAAACTTAATTATATTTTAGACGACTAAATATCCTAAAAAGTCTATAAAAAATTATTTAATTAAGAATAATTGAAAAATATAAAGATGAAACGTTAATATTTTATTTGAGAGAGCTATTCTCCCTTTAATCCGATATTCTCAATCATAAAGGCATATTATTGGATTATAAGCGGATTTAACATGATTTTCCATGAGACAGTCACACTAAAGCAAGTGGATATTTTCAACAACTCAGGATATTCCAGAGAAACATTTCTCGTATAATAGTACTCAACTTTCTGCAATCTGTCAAGAATTATTTCTTTTATTACAATCAAGTAATACCACTTACCTGTCATGGTATTATTATCACTATACTTTTTGCTGCCATCTCTCACTATGACTAATCACTCCATCTCTTTCTCTATTTTATCATTTTGTATGAGTCGAGGGAGATGTATCTCTAAAATGTGATATTTCAGTTTATCAAGCTTATAAGTATTAAAACTGAACGATCAGTATGCAGAAAATACTTGTAAAAAGAACTTTGAAGTAATAATATTCGTTTATCAACAATATTATGGGGAGTTTTATTTGCTCAATAATTTGATATGGGGAATACCGGTTAACACTAAAAGCTTTATGCCGATTACTGTGAAGGAGGACTCATAATGTCAACAAAAAAAACCCGCCGTAATTTTTTTCAGTCAATAACAGCTTCTGGTCTTGCCACAGGTTTATTGTCATCTAAAAATGCTTTTGCCAAAGGTGATGCTCCTTTACGCCCGTCTTATATGAATCCTGAAGGTGACAGGTATATTGATCCAAGAAATGTTTTACTATATGAATGCACTCGCAGGGAGATACGTGAAAGAATAAATTCTGGCCAACTCAAAGCCGCAATTATACCAACCGGTTCAACGGAACACCATAATGAACACATAGCGATGGTTATGGATATAGCTACTTCCCTCCTTATTTCTCAGCATGCCGCATTGAAAGTATTTCCGCAGGCTATCGTGACTACTCCCGTGGCCATAGGATATTCTCCATATTGGATGGAACGACAGGGGACACTAACTTTAAGGAAAGATATTTTCCTCGGAGTAGTTTATGATATCTGTTGCAGTATGAAAACTCACGGTATAGATACAATTCTAATCGTGAATGGACATGGTGGAAATGTAAAACCACTTAAAGAGGCTGCGCCTGATTTTAGTTCTGAACTCAATATTAAAATTGAAGCATGTTCGTATTGGGACAGCTTTCCGAAAGACCGCTGGAGAGAATTTATTGATGTTGGAATTGTTGCGGGACATGCTGGTGAATTTGAGACTTCTATCGCCCTTGCAGCTTTCCCTGAGCGAGTACATCGGGTTACTTACGAAGGTACGGATCCTTATAAATGGGATGTTGATAGAAAAGACCTTGAAAGAGTGGGTTATTACAAAGAGTCATTCGATACACCAGAATCTGATAGATCGAATTTTGAAGAGTCAAAACATGCATCAGCTGAAAAAGGAGAACGAATAATTGCTCATGCAGTCAATTGGCTTGCAAATAAATTGCAAAAAATGATAGGATAAGATTCAATAACAGAAACAGCTTCAGATAACATTATTAATATTTAATATGTTAGATGTTCCATTAATATTCATGGATATGGAAATGGCTCCGGTATAAGATATCGCCATGAGCTTCTCCCTGAGAAATCCCTGTGCGCCCTGTGACATTACTCCATTTATCCAGTAATACCCGTTCACTATCATGACTTTATTATCCCCGGACTTTTTAATGCCAGCCTTTAATCCCTCACAATGCCTAATCACTCTATCTCTCCCGCTATTTTTTCATTTTTTTGTTCATTCATGAATTGAATTTCCGGGTAGGCCAGGGAAAATATTTTAAAGCCGGTATAATACTGCTTTAAAAAAAACAGGGAATAAATAATTTGTTTTATTTATTAAATATTTACCGTATATTTTGCTTTCATTAAAATACTTTCGATTATAATAATCCGGGAGGCAGTATATTGGCAAAAACGTATGAAGTTGCCAAGCTCAAAGAGCTTGCGCGGGAATGCAGGATCGATATCATAAAGATGCTTGCTGAGGCAGGTAACGGACATCCGGGAGGATCACTTTCCGAAATTGAGATACTCGTTGCACTTTATGCCCATGAGATGAATCACGATCCCTCAAATAGATGTAAGCCGGGCCGTGACCGCTTTGTCCTTTCCAAAGGCCACGGAATACCGGGCTTGTATGCGATCATGGCAAATGTTGGATACTGGGCGAGAGAAGATTTGCTTTCGCTGAGAAAACTTGGCTCACCGTTTCAGGGACACCCGGATAGGTGCAGACTCAACGGTCTTGAGGCGTCAACCGGTTCACTCGGACAGGGGCTGAGTATCGCTGTCGGGCTTGCGCTTGCATCGAAGCTTGAACGAGACAATTTTCGTGTGTACTGCCTTGTCGGTGACGGTGAAAGTCAGGAAGGCCAGATATGGGAAGCCGCCATGAGTGCATCTAAATATAAACTTGACAATATGATATGCATCCTTGACTACAACAAGGCTCAGATCGACGGTTACGTTGAGGACGTTATGCCGATAGAACCTGTCGCCGATAAATGGATTTCTTTCGGCTGGCATGTTATACAAATTGATGGACATAATTTTGAACAGATAATAGCTGCTTTTGATGAGGCAAAATCTGTCAAGGGGAAACCGACTTTTATTATTGCCGATACGGTGAAAGGGAAAGGCGTTTCCTTCATGGAGAACAAGGTTGACTGGCACGGTGTCGCTCCCAGTGCCGAACAGGCCGAACAGGCGCTTCAAGAACTGTATGATACAAGCCATTAACCTGTATTATTCATGAAAAAGAAATAATAATGAACCGCTGAGACGCAGAGAGAGACAGAAAGAAAATAGTATTACAGAAAAAATTATTGGAGCAGCTATTGAGGTACATAAAGCTTTTGGACCAGGATTACTTGAATCTGCTTATGAAGAATGTTTATGTTATGAATTGAGTAGAGTTGAAAATCGACAGGCAATTGCAATTACCTGTTATTTATAAAGAAGTAAAACTTAATTGTGGTTATAGGTTAGGTATTGTTGTTGAGAATTTAATAATTGTAGAGCTTAAAACAGTAGATAAGCTGAAACCAATTCATGAAGCCCAGCTATTAACATATTTAAAATTAACTGACAAGAAGCTTGGTTTGTTATTAAACTTTAATGTTACAGTTCTTAAAGAAGGTATAATCCGCATTGTAAATAATTTTTAGATTTTTGCATCTCTGCATCTCTGCGTCTCTGCGGTAAAAAAACAGAATATATTTGAAACAAATTATATTACCCGAGGGGAATGAACATGGCTTTTATAGCTACAAGAAAATCTTTTGGAGAGACTCTGCTTGAACTAGGAGGAATAGATAAAAACATTGTTGTGCTCGATGCCGATCTTTCAGCATCCACCATGTCAAAGATGTTTGCCGCTGAATATCCCGAGCGGTTCTTTGAAATGGGTATCCAGGAAGCGAACATGATTGGTGTCGGGGCGGGACTTGCGCTTGCAGGGAAAAAGCCGTTTATTTGTTCTTTCGCCTGTTTCGTTACAGGAAGATACGATACAATACGGATTTCCGTGGCATACTCCGAGGCGCCTGTTCGAATCGTGGGA
>JABHYP010000428.1 GCA_018656855.1 Candidatus Latescibacterota bacterium
ACCATCAAAACCAACTTTCATGCTTTCACCCTCCGGGTGTCCAGAATATGTCTGCAATAAGCGCATGTTACTTATTATATAATAACATGTTATGACATATTACGCAAGCATTTTACGGATTTAATATGGGGAATAGGGGCTGGGATGGTTTATGGGATGTTGCATCTCGAATCACCACTGACGGATGGTCGGCAGAGATTGTAATACCTTTCCTGTCACTCAGGTTTCCAACCGCAGAATTCCAGAACTGGGGCATCAACTTCAAGCGTGGAATCCGCAGAAAGAACGAGGAGGTTCTCTGGACAGCATGGGGGAGAGACGATGGTATCCTGCAAATTTCAAAGGCCGGCAGACTTACAGGACTGAGGAATATCAAGCGCGGTAAAAAGACAGAATTAATACCTTACGTACTCGGCGGTCTCGAAAAAGAAAAAAACGTTGATGTGGATGATAAATTTAAATACGGTTTTGATCTTAAATATCCCCTGACATCCGACCTGACAATTGACATAACCACGAAAACAGACTTTGCACAGGTTGAAAGCGACAAGGAGAAAATTAACCTTACCCGCTTTAGCCAGGAATATCCCGAGAAACGGAGCTTTTTTCTCGAAGGCGCTGAAATATTTAATTTCACGCAGGGTGGTTCTGAAGGTTACTCTCAGGAAGGGATAAGTATGTATTATTCACGGAGTATCGGTATTACGCCCGATCCCGACCGACAGGAGGCTCCAATTCTGGGAGGCGTGAAACTATCCGGCAAAACAGGGAGATACAGTATCGGTGTCATGAACATGCATACCGATGATAAAACGGTTAGCACTTCAACCGGCACAGAAAACTTTTATCCATCAACCAACTATACCATTGTTCGTATCAAGCGGGATATCCTGAAGCAATCGTATATTGGATTTCTCGGAACAATGGTCAACAGGTCAAAAAAGCCTGATGTTGCTCTCTCCGGTATTGACAAGAATGACCAGTTTCTTAATAAAAAAGCTAATCATGTTGCCGCAGTTGACTTTGCCTATAATTCAAACTCATTTCTTGCAACGAAGAATCTTTCCGTTCAGGGATACTTTGCTGCATCAAACACACCCGACCTAAGCGGTGGTAATTTTGCCGGAAGGTTTGCCCTTAATTTTCCGAATGATATAGTAAACGCCAGTCTCAGTTATCATGGTATCGGCAAGAATTTCAATCCTGAGACCGGTTTCATGAAAAGACCCGGCATTCAGCATTACCAGGCAATATTTGAGTATACTCCCCGTGTTGATTTACCTTATATCAAAAAACTCATCTTCAAACCTTACTCATACACTTACATTACTGATACCGGCACAGGCCTTCTCGACCGAACATTTGAAGTCGCTCCATTTGGCGTAGAGTTGGAATCCGATGATAAAATTGTATTCGAAATCCATAACCATTATCGTTACTATGATTATGACTTCAATATATTCAGAGATATTGTCATCCCCAAAAGCAGACGTCAGTACTGGCACTGGATGACCAGCTATGAAGGCAACAAAAGCAGGACTGTGTCAGCAGACATTATGGTTGGCGGCGGCGGCTACTACCTCGGAAACAGGATGATGTACAGAGGCTCGTGCACATTCAAGCTTAACCAGTATTTTTCGGTAACTCCCGATTTTAACTTCTCCGACGTAGACAACGGAGCCGAAAGTTTCATAACAAAGGAGATTGGCGCACGTTTTCAGACAAACTTCTCCACACGGCTCACTTCGAGTACACTCGTTCAATATAATAACGAATTAAATGATGTAAACGTAAACTTCCGCATACATTACATACCTAAAATCGGAAGCGATGTGTATATCGTCTACAATCAGATATGGGACGAGGAAAACGAATTCGATACAATCATGAATATCGGCATATTAAAAATTAACTACCTGTTCAGGTTCTGATAACTACCAATAATACTTATGTGATGCATGACATTAAATGCAATATTTTCCATAAACATCATGTAAATTGAATCTACCTTACCTTCTCAAGATAGTCCATTAACATATTCATGTTCCTGACGAAAGAGAAAATAGAAATCCCCTGTATGGTATTGTTTGCCCAGGGACCTGAATAAGCAGGTTCGCCGTTCAAAGTAGTATCCTTGAGGAACACTTTAATCTCTTCGACCCATGCCCCCCGTTCATCCATCGAATGAATGAGTTCTTCTATTTTACCTGCTTCGATTTTTGGATGTTGAGGTTTTGCGGCTTTTTTTGTCCTGTATTCCGCCATTGCCTCTTCCGGAGTAAGAGCTTCGAGGCGGTTATATTCACTTTTAAGCTTTTTTATATCAATAATTGTAAACTTACCGGGATTCCACCAATTTTTTTCATTTTCATAATTGTTGTCGGTTGGATCATGATCGTACAGATGAATGCCGTAACCTTCAGGTGTGACATCATCAGAATTGTGCATATAAAGCGGGAGGTTAGTCCCGACCTCATAGTAAAGGGCCAATTTGTGACGCCCATCACCGAGAATTTCTATTGTGGACTCTTCAAACCATTTAATAGCTCCGGGAATGGGATTAAGATAACGGAAATCGCCGGTCATAAGGTAAAATCTCATGAGGTCTCTGATGTTCGTAACAGTAATGAAGGATGTGTAAGTCGGCGGCTCATGTGTCCGTCCCCACGCCGGCATCAGATCCATGCCGTGCTGTTCGCACCAGCCAGCCTGCTTTTCAGCGCCCTGAGAGATTATATAGAAATCCATGCCCCGAACTGCCGCTTTCCGGTAATCCTCATTACCGATCTGTTCCCAGGCTTCCATAAGCACATCAATGTTGTTACTCATAACGCCGTCATTAAATGTATAATATGAGGTGTAATCCGCATGTCCTTCGTAGACATACTCATACATAAGCGGGTAGCGCTGCGGCCAGGCGCCATTTGGGTATTGTGCCATGAGAAAGAAATCGAGCGCCCTGAGCAAAGGCTTTCTATATACCGGATCAAGGGTATGCATGTACAGTTTAAGGAGGAATCGTGTCGGCGACTGTGTGGCATTATCATCAAAGCTGTAGTTGCCGTAATAGTGATGATATTCCTGCATACCCCATTTGAACTTTGAGGAATCCTCTTTATACCATTGTCTTATACCGGCCGTGTTGAAATCGATAAAATAGTGCCAGCCACCGAGAGGATGCTGTCCCCATATGATGGCATTTGCCGCTTTTTTTGAGTTTGTCAGATAAAACTCATTACCAGTGAGGTCGAATGCTCTCAATAATATCTCCCCGACATGTGGTGTGCCTATCTGATGAAGTTCAATTTGTGTGGGACGTGCCGGAGCTTCACCCCACCCTCTGGACAGATCCTCTGAATATCTCCAGAGATATCCGCCGCGGCAGGAAACCTCATCGACGAAAAACTCAGGCGCTTTTTGCATCGCATCTAATACTTCCCTGACGGAGGGATCGGCCTGGGATATTTCCACAAAAAAAGAAATTGATAACAATAGCGTAACCAAACAAATATAAGTAAATAAACGCATCATTTTTCTCTCCTTGCCGAGGTGAATTTTTCAAATGTGAATATAAATTCATTCTTCTAAATTACTACTGCTAAGAAATTTATTCAATATTTATTAGTAATCCACTTGAAAGAACATATTAACGAAATATTGAGAGAAGCTTTTTCAATTATTGTATTGTTTTTACTCTGTGTTCTTTGCTATGAGAAATTTTATGAATAATCACTAAATAAATATTGGATAAAATACAATAATTTTATATGTTAAAAAATTATTCTTACACATTTTATCCAAAGGAGCTGAAGTGTACCCCTTTGTCAAGACAAATATCGTTATAATTTAAGGTGTAATTCTCCCTGTGTTTGCCCCGAAGGGGCACCCTGTAGATACTTGTGTGAAAGCATAGAGTTAGTAATTGGTGCAGAACTCGATATCA
>JABHYP010000429.1 GCA_018656855.1 Candidatus Latescibacterota bacterium
AAAACACACCCCATTATAAACCTGCTTTAAAATAATCCTTATCAGTAAAGCGGCTTAATGTTCCATATTTAAAGGGATAGCTGCTCAAGCTGCTCAGGTCTCTCCGGTTTCGAATTTAACTTCAAGTTTGCAGTCTTCATTGTATTACACTGTTGCTACATCATAGACTCAGCAATTTCTTCAGAAAAACCTATAAAAAGTTCAGGTCAATTTTGTGTCGTATCAGGAACTATAGATTCCAGAATCTGATTAAGAATTTCCCGTGTCTCAATAGCGTCTTTATCGCCAGGGGCAAGCTGTAATATCCTGTTCACCACTTCGAGCGACTGAGAATATTCGCCTATGCTGTAAAGGGCGGCGGAATACGGTTTTAAGACATCGATGTTGCCTGGATTTTTCTCGATAAGTTCCTCTAAGAACCGTTTCGCCTGGGTATCGAGTTCGTCCCGGATAAGCAAAGTGCCGAACTCTAATTGTGACTGGAAATCATGGAGTTTTTCCCATTCATCTTCCAACAGCGTGTTCAACTTCTCATTTTTATTAATAGCGGCTAAATGTTGATATATAAAAATTCTATTGTATATGTCGTTTTTATATTCCCTCGAGGTCATTTCCCACTCAAGAAATTCATATAGAACATCATTTATTTTTGACTGGGCGAGTATCTGGTAAAGAATAATTCTCTTATCAAAATCATTCGGGGTTTTTTTCAAAGCGCCCCAGGCGGAACGAATAGTGTTTTCTCTATCACCTGAAAGAGTATATAGCTCGCAAAGCTGTGCAAAACCAATGAAATAATTTGTCACAAGCTTGATTGAGTTCGGCGGCAGATAAATTGTGGGATCATCAAGGTACCGGTACTGGTATTTCTCGAAAACATTTTCGTGCATAACAGGCAGGTTTACATGCTGTTCGGGAGTGAGTGCCTTTTCCGGCATAAGCCTGTATACCATACCTTCCATTGCAAGGTAATCTGAAAGGCCGATCTTGTTTTCCAGTGCGACGGTAACAGCGAAATAAACGGGACGTTCCCAGTTGACCCACTCCACTGTTTTGAAAACCATTATATCCTGAACACGGAGCATGCCGAGAGTTTCTCCGCTTCCAAGACTGAATACTTGTGCGGGAACTTTCCATTTTATTCCGGCAATGGACACATCCTGACCCTCTTCCGGCCAGAGCCTCATTGCCAGATCTTTTTCTTCCCTGCCGCACAGAGTATTTTCAATAAAATCATCCGTATACTCTATGGGAAGTGTCGCGCCGGATTGTGTTAAACCGTCTCTGGTATGACGTTTAAGGATGGGAGCGGTCTCATATTTCAACTGAAGGATATACCAGTCGGTATTCAGGAGACTGAGATTGACCAGCCGTACATCTTTTCTTATGCCGGAGACTTCCTGAAGATACCAGATCGGAAAAGTGTCGTTGTCGCCGTTCGAAAAGAGAATGGCGTTTGGTTCGCATGAAGCCAGGATATTATATCCGTAGTCCCATGCTATCCAGTCGTACGTTCTGTCATGAGCTTGGTAGTTGTTAAAATCCGGGTCTAAATGATGCGAGAAGACAGTGCCCGGCGGTAGTGTTCCGAAGATGATAAACAGCGAAACGGTAGCAGGAAGCAACAGACGTGATTTGTTTTTTGACTTCAGCCAGTCGTTAATATCAGTGATCAAACCCCATATGCCCATACCAATCCAGTACATGATGATATAATATGACCCGAGAAAAAAGTACGGTCTCTCTCTTACCTGGGGATTTTGCATATTAAGGTAAAGAGCGAGGCCTATTGAGGAAGCCGTGAAAAACAGTAAGAGTGCGACAAAACTTCTCCAGTCCTCTCTTCCGTGCGTATATAAACCGTACAGTAAAACTGATAAGAGAAGCACCGATAGATATACGGTTTTAACAATATTTGTCGGTTGGGGAGAGTCGGGAGAACGGTCATTTGTAAACGTTACTTCTACCGTGGGCCCCCAGATAGGAAACTGCTGAATTAAATAGCGCAAATACATGAAGCCGAATTGAAACGAAGCTGATGCATTTCTGGTGAACATTCCGGTATACATGTTGCCCTGACCGTACTGGTCACGACTCATATAGAGCTTGTAGCGTTTCCAATTGTCAGGATTGTTCTCGTTTATAGCAGGTTTTTTGGCGGCGCGCACCATAACGGTCGGATAAACGGAAAAGCCGATGATATAAAGTGAGCCGCACAGAATCATCCCGAGCAGCGTTATTTTCCAGACTTCACTTCCAGTCCGGTACATCCTGTAGAGGATAAAAGGCGCTAAAAACGCAAAAGAGGCCATGAGTAAATACTGTACTCCAAGCCCTGCATACCATTTTATAAAAACGGCTGCGACCATGATGATACCAAGATACAGCCATAGTTTTGCATGTAAAAACCATTCTGGTTTTGCAAAAAACACAATGAAGAAAACGGTGGGGGCAATCAGGAGCACCGAGAGATGTACACCGTTTCCGAGCCCAATAATATAGGCGGCACAGAACAGATACCTGACAGCAGAGGGATCATCCTTACGTTCTTCCCAGCGAAGAGTGAGCCACAGAGCAATCATTGACATGAACAGGCTTGGCATGTACGTTTCTGTTTCCACGGCGTTCGTCCAGAATTCATCGCTGAATGCAACCATGAAAGCTGTTATTGCCGCACAAAACATGGTAATCGCCTGTTCGAGCCTGCTGTCGGTGGGGGGTCTTAATTTGCGGATAAGCTTTGTCATAATAAGATAGGTCAGCATTGCTGTCAGAGCGCCGAGAATTACACCGATCATGTTCACCCTGTATGCTATTTCGCTTATTCCGTTCCCGCGAAAATCATAAAAGGGAATAAGCGTCATCACACGTCCGATCAGCGAAAGAAACGGTGATCCCGGCGGGTGGGGAATACCCATGATATATGAACAGGTAATGAATTCGCCGCAGTCCCAGAAAGAAATTGTGGGTGCAACAGTCATCAGAAATATTATGAAAGTAATAAAAAATATCGAAACAGCGATTATTGTATTGATTTTTCGTGTGGTCAAAATATTCTCCAGGAGGGTAATAATTTTGAAACTTAATCTTTTCCGGCAATGAAAATAAAGTTACTTAGGAGCTTGTAATATTATACACTCTATCTCGGATAAAGTTTCCTTTATCTCTAAAATATGATCTGTAAATATATACATAGCGGTTGAACAGGGGCAAGCTTATTATTCAATGGCAAACATAGTTTTTTTATCATTATCAATTTAAAACGCAATATCATATAACCTCATCCCTCTTAATAATGACAGTGAACGGGGTGTGGCTTTTTATCCTCTATCTAATAGTAGAAAGTTGATGAAGGGTGAGATAGTTGTAACTAATAGCATGTCGCGATGCAGACATCGAGGAATTATTGGTTATATCAAAAGCTTCGGAAGAAGCCGTAAAAGTCCGGGTTCTTTTAGTAGTGCTGACCTGAGAACTTTTATCGGTGTGCGTTTCTCCACAGGCGTTTCGAGGATTTTATGTGCTATTTCATTAAGGCGGTTATCCGATAAGGTTATTATACTTTCTTTTATACGGTAAAATCTGCGGTTCATTTTACCGAAACGGTCATCGCAGCGTTTCCTATATATTCTAAGGCGCTTTTCTTCTGCACCGCCTTTACTCAAAACCTCTGCCGCAGTTTCACCGGCAAACTGTCCGGCAATCATACCGTTGATAATTCCCCCTCCCGTTATCGGATTAGCCATTTGTGCTGAATCTCCGCATACCATGACACCATCGGCATAAATTTTCTCTATTCCGCCGGTACATGGAATCCCGCCGATTGTCCTCGAAACGATTGAAGTCTCCGGGAAGTAGTGTTCCCGGAACTCCTCCAGGCGCTGGACGGGGGTTTTTTGTTTTGCAAAATTGCCTGAAATCCCCAGCCCGACATTCGCAATTTTCCGGCCTTTCGGAAATACCCAGGCATATCCTTCTGGAGCGAATTTGCTCGAGTAGTAAAGTGAAAACGCATGTTGATCAATATCGATATTTGCAAGAGTCATCTGTGCGCAGGTTTCCATATCATCGAGCCCCACTCTAGTTTTTAATCCCGCCCACCGGGCAACACGGGATTCGACTCCATCGGCTGCAATTACCACTCGCGCCCTGACATCCCACTCTTTTTCATCGCTTCTCAGTGTTACAGTACGTAATCCCTCTGTATACTCTGTCATCGCAACAGCTTCAATTCCGGTCATAACCCGGGCTCCATTAAGAGCCGCTTCATGTGCTATCATTCTATCAAAAACAGAACGTTCCAGGATAAGACCGCTGTCAAGGCCGGAAAGCATTTTAACTTTGCTGCCGTCCGGGGCAACGAGATAGTAGCTGTTGATTTCCGCACTAATCCATTTCGGGTCCGGTTGAAAGAACTGTGACAGACCTTTCACATCCACACCCTCTGCACACCGGACAGGGATTCCGATATCGGGGTCCCTTTCAACGAGAAGCACGCTGAGATCAAGCTTTGCAGCGGTCAGAGCCGCCATCGAACCGGCCGGGCCGCCGCCAATAGCAACCATGTCGAAATGTTTCATACGTTTGGGCTCCCGAATTTGAATTCAATTTTTGAATATAAAGTTTGAGGTTAAAAGTTAAAAGTTTAAAGTTGTGCATCAAACGAAAAAATGATGTAAGAAATAAAAAATAATTTGCAAAACGTTTTTTCCACAGATAAACATAGATAGCCCGATTAATTCATAAATTTTTTACAGAAAAAAATAAATAAAAGATTAACAATCCGTTAAACCGTATTATGTAAAAAATAATAACTGACCGCGATGACGCAAATCAGCCTGGTTTTCGCTGTAGGGGTTTGATTCATCAAACCCTTACGATTGGTGGTAATTTCATTTTCCCTATACGATAATAATTAAATTCGTGAATAATCCGGGATAGATCAATTTTTAAAAAATTATTTTCAGCCACAGATGAACACAGATGAACACGGATAATTTAAATAATTATCAACATTTTTTCAACTTTCCGTGCTTAGCAGGAAATAAGGTTTTTTTCTAATCATTCAGGTTAAAAAACGTTGTCCGGCAGTTCCCCCTTTTTTTCAAACTCCACCGTAGTCTCGAACCGAGTCTCGCCGCCTTTAATAATTTTTATTAGAAGTTTCCTGTCGGAGCTTATGTCGAACCGAGAAAAAGTCGTTTGCTGCGAAACACGGTCGAGATTAACTTTAACCTCGCGAACGTTTTTCGTTATGACAGCAAGCATATCGCCGGTCAGGCTTGCCCGCACCCGTGCGAAATTGTCCGTGTTGGCCGGAGTGATATCGAGCCAGAAAAAACTCTTGTCCTCGTCGGTGACTATATTCAGATCAGGATAGAATCTGGTATCGACACCGAATCCCGCTTCGCACACATTCTGATAATAGATGAGCCGGTCACAAACCCATTCCGCTGTAAAATTTGTTGGACAGTGAGCAGCGTTGTGGAGCCAATGCACATCCGGCTGAAAACGGTTGTATTTCTTAACAGTATTTACAAGGAGTTCAGACTGTTCGGGCGGCACCCACGTGTCGTTGGTTCCATGCCAGAGTATCAGAGGGACATACGCAAGATTCTGCGCAAAGGAGATTGAGGAGCGTCGCCAGTAATCGAATTCTGTACTCCCGGAGTATGGGCCGCACTCAAGTTCGAGATTATGCTTAAGGCGCGGGATAGCAGTTTCGCTCCACAGTTTCAAATCGGATATGCCCTGGCCCGATACCGCCGCGGCAAAAATATCAGGGTATTTCGCCGCCATTACCTGAGAAAGCATGCCGCCCATAGAGCGTCCAACAATATATATTCTGGAAATGTCAACGCCGTATTTTTGCTTCATATAGTTTATGGCATCCATAATGTCATGCTGGGCTTCGAGTGATGCCAGCGATGTTTTGCCGTCGGTTTTATGACCGTGCAGTTCAGGGCATACAAGGAGCCAGCCCCTCTTGTCGCACTCGGGATAATAACCCTGAGTTTTTGCGGTGTGACGTGTGCCGCCCATATAGTGTGCCACGACAAGAAGCGGATTTTTCTCCCTTGTCTTGCAGGTTTCGGGAATGTATGCCATTGCTTTTTGTTCTGTTCTGTCATATGAATTTTGAAAGGCGATCTCGATCTCCTCCGCCTCGCAAACAATCACCATGAAACTAATAAACAACGTAAGTAAAATGGAGAATACATTCCGGTAACTTGAATTTACATCCTGCCGCATACGGCACTCCTTTCGTGAGGAAAGTAGTAAAAAATTATCTTTGCTTTCTCATAATATATATTAATTCCAGTAATATTATAAGGTTTAAAAAGGTCTGTCAGAAATCTGATAAAGCTAAAATTAAACAGTTCTTGTTTACCTTACAATAGAGCTTTCATTAGCTGTAGAAAATAACTGTAGAATTTTTCGGGGCATACTATGGTTTATAGCTAAAATAGCAGTTGGGTTTACATAATACTTATTATCTACATTAATTATTTTAACTTACTTATTGATACACTACAACTTAAGTTTATTATTAATAATAAATATGTAATAAACTATAGCTATGTATAGTATAAAATGGCATGGTATCGGGTAACAGGTAGGATGGATGTTCTGAGTCTGAAAAGAAAAGAGGTAGGGAGTCGTTCAGACATTATGCTATAGACAGCTTTTCATAGCTTTTATAGCAGTATAGCTTATTTCCCTCTATAGGTGTATTAAATAATATTAATACTATCCAGTGGGATTATTTCTTATTAGATAGTTTGTTTATTGGTTTTATTTGGTTATTTGTTTGAAAAATTTATCAGTTATGAAATATAGTTTATTATTAGCCCCTATTCCCCATATTAAATCCGTAAAATGCTTGCGTAATATGTCATAACATGTTATTATATAATAAGTAACATGCGCTTATTGCAGACATATTCTGGACACCCGGAGGGTGAAAGCATGAAAGTTGGTTTTGATGGT
>JABHYP010000430.1 GCA_018656855.1 Candidatus Latescibacterota bacterium
ACCATCAAAACCAACTTTCATGCTTTCACCCTCCGGGTGTCCAGAATATGTCTGCAATAAGCGCATGTTACTTATTATATAATAACATGTTATGACATATTACGCAAGCATTTTACGGATTTAATATGGGGAATAGGGGATAAATAGTACCAAATTTACTTATAGCCGGTGAGGAGAATATAAAGCCCTGGTTTGTATTTCGTTCCCATTTTTTGGTGCCGTTGGGATTATATGCATGTAAAACACCATTACCATCGCCAAAATAAATGGTCCCGTCAATACCGATTGCTGGTGAAGAAAAAATCGTGGAACCGATGTTTTCCCCCCACCTTTGAGTACCATCGGGATTGAAAGCATTAAACCAGCCGTTACCTGTACCATAATAAACAGTCCCGTCACTTCCTATAGCCGCTGAGGAAATAATTGAATCTTCTGATTTTTTTCTCCATTTCAGGTTCCCGTCAGGATTGATTGCGTAGAAATTGCCGCCTACTGACCCGATATAGATTGTTCCGTCTTCTCCTATTACCGGAGAAGCCCAGATTCCACCGTCCAGCTCATATCTCCACTTTTCATATCCATCGGGATTGACAGCGTATAAATTAAAGTCAGTTGATCCGATGTATATTGTTCCGTCACTCCCTATTGCAGGGGAGGAAAGCTTAATCACGTCGTTTGTCTGGAACTTGAAAATAAGAGACGGTTCCTGCCCCCCGCCCGAAGTGATCGTGAAAGGATCCTCATTTTCGCTAAATACTGAATCATTGTTCGAGTCGCCAACCCAGACGTAGCATTCGGTGGACTCGATGCCCACGGGTTTCCACTCGTAGGAGCCGTCAGTCGCATTCAGCCCTTCGGCGATCATAGAAGATGTTGCCCATCCGTCCCAGGAAACCTCGATATCCACATTATTGACGCCTGCTGATTCCCACTGAATGGTATAGATTGAACCTGCCTCGAGCACCTCTCCGTCCATTGGAGAAAGGAGTGTGATATAAGCTGCCCCGGTTGATGATATGATGGAAAATACATCGCTACGATCCCTTGTTTGTATATCATTTGGATCTCTAACACTTATCAGACAATTCGTTGACACTTCTCCGGGAACCATCCAGTCATATGAATATTCACCCCAGTCAATCGATCCAACTCCCATCGTATCGATAGAGTTCCAGGTTGCACCGCCATCGATAGAATATGCAATACTGATTTCTGAAACTCCCTCCATTCCCCATGAAATTGTAAATGTAGTTCCACTCTGAAGTGTCTTCCCGCCTTGGGGTGAATAGATTTCGATATATTTCTCAGAAGTTGATTTGATAATTGAAAATACATCACTTTCATCGGATATTGACCCGGTTTCCGAATCATTAATTTTTATAAGGCACTGTGCCGAAGGTGTATCGGGTATCTCCCAGTTATATTGCTTGGTGGTTGTATTACTGCCGCCTGTCAACTGCCTTAAAATTAAGCCGTATACTATCTCTGTCCAGGTTTTTCCTCCATCCATGGAATATACAAGGTCGACTGCACCCACTCCAGGTTGAATCCATGTGATTTTCTGAGTAGTGCCGACTTCCCACGTTTCACCGCCGGTGGGTGAAAGGATTTCGATATACTTCTCCGTGGTAGCTTTGGTAATGGAGAATACCCCTTCACTATTGTCTTCGGTTGCAGTGTTATTACTGTCTACGATATGTATCAGACAATTGCCGGATTCGTAATCGGCCGGAATAGTCCAAGCTAAATAACCGGCAGATGCATCATAGCTTTGAGCAATAGGGATATAGGTGCCGCCGCCATCTATAGACAGGAAAATGTCAACCGTCGCAACATCCATTGATTCCCACATAACTTCAAGGTCTGTACCTGCATTAAACACTTCCCCGCCGTTGGGGTAGGTGAGTGTGAGTGATTCGGCAGGCTGCTCTCCGAACGGAAAATCAGCGATAAACACTTCAAGCGAATATGTGTCAGAGGCAGTTTCATACAGATCAAGGATATAGCAGAATTTGTCACCTTCCTGTGAAAAGTGTCCCGAAAAGTTTATGTATCCTGCATCCGGGAAAACCTCGCTGGAGGTATAGGTTTTGAAACTAAATGCATAAAGAGTAAGTGTATTGAGATCAGTGTAAAGCATCCATTCACCGGTAGGCGAGAAGTTCGGGTAATCGTGGGAACCTTCTCCAAAAGTGAGCTGTACAGCATCGCCGCCTTCACGGGGGACGCTGAAAAGTTTCTTCGTTCCGTCCTCCATCAGTTTCGATGTTATTACGCAATAGCCGTTGAGATTGAAACAGGATTTGCCGTATCCGGTATCACCTTCAAAAATAACCTTACTCTGGCCTGTTGCGGTGTCAAACACAGCAAGCTCGTCGGTGGAATTTTTCCTGTATGCAAGATACCTGCCGTCATTGCTCCAGCACCCTGCATACGCATCTTCCATGATAACACTTTGATTCCACTGTGGATCAACCGTTTCAAGGGTGTAACTATCAGTGCTTTCATCATATCTGGTAAACATCACGTCCTGGCTGTCAGGTGTGAAACAGGGTGAATAACATTCCCCAAGAATATTCTCTGTGAGATTTTTCGGATTGCTGCCGTCGGTTGATATAATCCAGACGTTATTATTGTCATCAGTGTAGGCGATTAACATGCCGTCAGGCGACCAGTCCGTTTCCCATTTATCGATACCGTCCCATGTAATCTGGTTGCCGAAATTAACAGCGCTATTCTTTGCGACCTTCGGTGAACCTGTCCTCCGGGAAGCGGCAGATTCGAAATAGTTGCGAGGATGACCTTGCGGAAATTTTCCTTCACTCAACTGTGCCTCTGATAAATCATAAAGCCCTGAAACCAGTACAAGCAGCAAACAAAACACAATAATTTTTTTACACATTTTCATCTTCCTGTTATAGTAAATTTTATTATGTAAGGATACAGATTTGAGCCAGGAATTATTTCAATATAATATGACTCTCTCTTATTATAATATAAATAGTATCATAAAACTCATGTATTTTGTCAAGACACTTATTATTTAGAATATTTTTTACCATTAAACTATTTAAAGCAGAAACAACATAAACCTGAAATATATTTTTCGAAGCAATCATGTTTTACAACTCTTTTAATTTATGTGAAATAAAAGAGGAAAATATTGGGGGGGGGTGCTGAGTTAATTCGGTAAGCGTATATTTATTTTAAACTTGTTTGTTAAAAGAAAAACTTTGCGCCTTTGCGTCTCTGCGAGTGATAATTTTTTTTATGAATATTTCGGGTTATCAGTGATTATCCTTATTCATCAGTGGTAAAATACTTGTTTGATTGCATCCCGGTATAAAATAATATTATACTGTGTCCATTACAGGAATTTCGTTTATCAGGATTAGGGAGGGAACTTGCATTATGATCCAGGGAGGTTTATTACTTTTCATATTCATACTGACAATCTTTTTTATCATTTTAATGACCGCTAAAGTAAAAATGAACGCATTCCTTGTGCTTTTGCTCGCCTCGTTCGGTGCAGGTCTTCTGTCAGGAATGGAACCTGTCACTGTGATACAGACTATTACGGGCGGGTTCGGCGGTATACTCAGTTATATCGGGATAGTTATAATTGCCGGCACGATCATAGGCACCATGCTCGAAAAATCAAATGCCACCCTTACCATGGCGAACACAGTTCTCGGGCTTATCGGCAAATCAAAGTCCGCGCTTGCAATGTCTATAACCGGCGCAATCGTTTCAATTTCCGTCTTTTGCGACAGCGGATTTATTATCCTTTCATCGCTCAACAAGACCCTTGCGAAAAAAGCCAATATTTCAATGGCTGCAATGGCGGTCGCTCTTGGATCCGGGTTGCTGGCAACACACACGTTTGTCCCGCCTACTCCAGGTCCTATTGCCGCAGCCGCTAATCTTGAGGCAGATATCGGAATTGTCATCGTGTTCGGCCTTATTATATCAGTCCCGGCGGTCCTTGCCGGATACCTCTGGGCGATGAAGATAGGGTCACGGTATCATGTGGAGATAGACAGTGTGCCGGATTCAGAACCGGAGGTGTCCGAACTGCCGAAAGCGTTTGACGCATTTGCTCCGGTTGTTATCCCGATTGTGCTGATCACATTAAAATCAATCGCCGACTTTCCCGGCCACCCGTTCGGTGAGGGAAGAGTTAAGGCATTTTTCGATTTTTTCGGCGATCCGACAGCGGCGCTTCTTCTCGGTGTCTTCATCGCTTTTCGGCTCATACCCCGGTGGGACGAAGAGCACCTCAACGGCTGGGTGGGCGAGGGGCTCAGGAATGCAGCGTCGATTAT
>JABHYP010000035.1 GCA_018656855.1 Candidatus Latescibacterota bacterium
ATCCGCTAGCCCCTTACGTGAACCATGCGTTGAAATAAAGTATTCGAGCACACTGAGTCCTTCGACGAAGTTTGCTGTAATCGGTGTCTCAATAAAATCACCATATCCACCGGTAACTTTCTTCTGCGGTTTCTGCATAAGTCCGCGCATTCCGGCAAGCTGCTTAATCTGGTCTTTCGAACCGCGCGCACCCGAGTCTGCCATTACAAACAGAGGATTAAATCCGTCGTCAGCTTTCCTCAATGACTCAAACACAGTTTCAGCAACCCTGGCAGTGGTGTGAGACCATTCGTCAATGATCTGGTTTGCACGTTCACCGTCACTTATTACTCCGGTTTCGTATTTTTCACGTATATCGCTGACTTTCCTGGATGCTTTATCAACCAAATTGTACTTTTCTTTAGGGATGATAACATCTTTGATACCGATGGAAATACCTGAATAGGTGGCATACCTGAAACCAAGTTTCTTGATATCATCAAGAAATACGACAGTATCCTGTCTCCCATTCAAGCGGAATGAATCACCTACGATTTTTTTTAGGCTTCCGGCATCTATTGTCCTGTTAATAAATGATATGCCCGGAGGCAAAACATCATTGAAAAAGATTCGGCCTACTGTTGTATCAATTATTGTGCCATCTATACGGATTTTTACTTTAGAGTTAAGGCTTATCAAATTACTTCCAAATGCCAGTTTTGCTTCTTCGGGATTAGAGAACATCTTCCCCTCTCCACGTGTATCTTTAGACATTTTTGTAAGGTAATAACACCCGAGGATAATACACTGAGGCTTGTCAACCACTATCGGTTTTCCAGATGCAGGTGAAAGAATATTATTGCTGGCAAGCATCAGAACATTCGCCTCAATCTGCGCTTCAAACGACAGTGGAAGGTGGACGGCAATCTGGTCGCCGTCAAAATCGGCATTAAAAGCTGCGCACACAAGTGGATGAAGCTGTAGCGCCTTGCCCTCGATAAGTACCGGTAAAAACGCCTGTATACCAAGCCTGTGAAGCGTCGGGGCACGGTTCAGGAGAATAAAATGATCTTTGCACAGATCTTCAAGTATATCCCACACTTCTGGGGAAGAGCGCTCAACAAGTTTTTTGGCATGCTTTATTGTGACCTTGTCGTCGCGCCGATTGAATTCCCTGATTATGAACGGCTTGAAGAGTTCTATCGCCATGGTTTTCGGAAGCCCGCACTCGTGAATCTTCAACTCAGGTCCGACTACAATAACCGAACGTCCGGAATAATCCACACGCTTACCGAGAAGATTCTGGCGGAACCGCCCCTGTTTACCCTTCAACAGGTCAGAAAGGCTTTTGAGTGCACGGTTCCCGTCACCCCTTACCGCACGTGTACGCCTGCCGTTATCGAAAAGTGCATCCACAGCTTCCTGGAGCATGCGTTTTTCATTTCTGAGGATAACATCAGGCGCCTTTATCTCGATCAGTTTTTTCAAACGGTTGTTACGATTAATGACTCTCCTGTACAGGTCGTTCAGATCGGATGTTGCAAAACGCCCTCCCTCAAGGGGAACAAGCGGTCGCAAATCAGGAGGAATGACAGGTATTACCTCCAGAATCATCCACTGGGGTTTGTTATTTGATTGACGGAACGCCTCAACAACTTTGAGTCTTTTCAGAGCTTCCTGCTTGAGTTGTTGTGAGGTCTCAATCTTTACTTTTGCGCGAAGATCAGCCGACAGTTCAGGAATATCCATCGTGCTTAAAAACTCCTTCACCGCACTAGCGCCCATTCCAACGCGAAAGGTAAGACCCTGTTCCTCAAGTTCATTGTATTCATCTTCTGAAATTATCTCGCCAATATCTTTGCCTGTGTCGCCAGGATCGAGGACGAGATACGCCTCATAGTAAATAACTTTCTCTATCTTGCGCACACTAATACCACACAGGTACGCTATACGTGAAGGCAGGCTCTTCAGGTACCAGATATGAGTCACGGGGACGGCAAGCTCGATATGTCCCATGCGCTCACGCCGTACTCTCGCCTGGGTCACTTCAACTCCGCACCGGTCACAAACGACACCGCGAAAACGTATGCGTTTGTATTTACCGCACTGGCATTCCCAATCCCTGACAGGGCCGAAAATTCTCTCGCAAAAAAGCCCATCCCGTTCCGGTTTAAACGAGCGGTAGTTAATTGTTTCGGGCTTTGTTACCTCGCCATATGACCAGTCACGTATTTTTTCAGGCGATGCAAGTTGAATGCGAATAGCATTAAAATCTGTCTTTTTCCTGAATGTAGTCTGTTTGGGGCCGTTCACTAACATACCCTCCTTCGTATCGGAGATACTCTTTATTAATATGGCCTGGCCACTTAATTAAGTCATAAAGCTAATTTAATATCTTCTCGCTATCCCTTTTAAGATATGCTACTGGGCAGCGTCAACAGACAACCTCGTTGTCTTTGAGAAGCTGGATGTCAAGACCGAGACTCTGGAGTTCTTTTACCAGCACGTTGAAAGACTCTGGAAGTCCGGGCTCGGGAGAATTTTCACCTTTAACAATTGCTTCGTAAATACGGCTTCGGCCTATCACATCATCACTCTTAACCGTCAGCATTTCCTGGAGAATATGTGCCGCTCCATAGGCTTCTAGCGCCCATACTTCCATTTCACCGAAACGCTGTCCGCCAAACTGTGCTTTTCCTCCTAGGGGCTGCTGGGTTACAAGAGAATATGGGCCGATGCTTCTTGCATGAATCTTGTCAGCCACTAAATGAAGCAGCTTAAGCATATAAATTACACCAACAGTAACCTCGTGTATGAACGGTTCTCCTGTGCGGCCGTCATAAAGAGTTGTTTTGCCATTCGATGGCAATTTTGCCTTTTCAAGCTCTTCCTGGATTTCATTCCAGCTTGCACCATCAAAAACAGGTGTGGAATAATACTTATCAAGCTTCATTCCAGCCCAGCCGAGATGTGTTTCAAGTATCTGTCCCAGGTTCATTCTGGAAGGAACACCAAGGGGGTTCAACACAATATCAACCGGTGTCCCATCTTCAAGGTAGGGCATATCCTCTTCAGGCACAATCTTGGAAACAACACCTTTATTACCGTGACGACCAGCCATTTTGTCACCCACTTGTACTTTTCGCTTACGTGCGATTCTGACCTTTACAAGTTTAGCCATGCCCGGTGAAAGTTCGTCGCCGCGCTGTATTTTTTCGATTTCACGGTCAAGTTTGTCTTCAAGAAGCCTGAGTTCATTATTGGCTGCAGCAAGATTTTTTTCAGTGCGAATATTAACTTCCTCGTCGGTAGTCCATTTTCCAGTGGACTGACATTTATCAAAATCAATCGTTGAAAGCACCTTTTTCGTGAACACCTTGCTGGTTTCAACAACTACAGAACCGGAATCGATATTAATGATATCCGAACCGGCTTTGCTCGAATACAGTATCTTTGTTAATACCTTTGTTCGCAGGTCAGAAACCTGTTTGATCTTTGACTGGTATTCATTCTTGACTCCTTCTATCGCCCCTTTATCGGTCTTCCGGGTTTTTTCGTCGCGTTCCTTACGGGTAAATATACGCGTATCGATAACCACACCCTCTATTCCAGGGGGCACCTTCAGGGATGCATCTTTCACATCACCAGCCTTTTCACCGAAAATCGCCTTAAGGAGACGTTCTTCGGGCGACAGCTCTGTTTCGCCTTTTGGAGTGACCTTCCCCACAAGAATATCGCCGGGCTTAATTTCCGCACCCACACGAATAATTCCGTTTTCATCAAGGTCTTTAACAGCCTCCTCTGAAACGTTCGGGAGTTCACCGGTAAGCTCTTCTGTACCCCGTTTGGTGTCGCGGATTTCACACTCGAACTCTTCTATATGAAGCGAAGAATACACATCACGTTTTACCAGGTTCTCGCTGATAACAATAGCGTCCTCGAAGTTATAACCATACCATGGAATAAACGCAACGAAGATATTAGCTCCAAGCGCCAGGTCTCCATGTTCGGTTGCGTGTCCATCAGCTATAACATAACCCGGTTCAACCCTGTCGCCGACGCTGACAATAGGTCGCTGGTTGATGCAGGTATCCTGATTGGAGCGTTTAAATTTAGTCAGTTCGTATACAATGTTGACATCCTGGGTATCGAAAATAGACTCGGGATCGCCAATATTTTCATCCCTCCTGATCACAATACAATCCGAAGAAACGTTTACAACAGTACCGCTTACTTCGCTGATAACCATAGCGCCGGAATCAATAGCAACTTTGCGCTCCATTCCCGTGCCAACCCGAGGCGCCTGAGGTTTCATGAGGGGAACAGCCTGCCGCTGCATGTTGGAACCCATAAGAGCACGATTTGCATCATCATGCTCAAGGAACGGAATAAGTGATGCTGCCGCTCCGACAAGCTGCCTCGGAGAAACATCCATATATTCCACTTCCTTGGGCAAGGCAACAGGATAATCGCTGCGCTTCCGTGCCCTGACAACATCTCTTGCAAACGCGTTATTGGTTTTGAGAGGCGCATTTGCTTGAGCGATTGTAAATTTATCTTCAATATCAGCACTAAGGAACTCAATTAGATTGGTAACCTTGCCGTTCTTAACTTTTCTATAAGGGGTTTCCAGAAAACCGAATTCATTTACCCGTGCGTGAGTTGCCAGGTAAGAAATCAGACCAATATTCGGACCTTCCGGCGTTTCAATGGGGCAGACGCGACCATAGTGTGTATGGTGCACATCACGCACCTCAAAACCAGCGCGTTCACGTGTAAGGCCCCCGGGACCAAGAGCTGACAAACGCCTTTTATGCGTCATCTCCGCAAGAGGGTTGATCTGATCCATAAACTGGCTCAACTGGCTCGACCCGAAAAATGAAGCTATAACCGTAGAAACTGTCCGCGCATTAATCAGGTCATGCGGGGTTTTCTTCTTTTCATCATTATGAATACTCATACGTTCTTTAATAGTACGAGCCAGTCGTGAAAGACCCACATTAAACTGGTTCGACAGAAGCTCACCCACTGAGCGGACGCGTCTGTTACCGAGATGATCGATGTCGTCAGTATAAAACCCCTCGGCTTCCATGCACAAATTAAGCATATAATTGAAAATAGCTATAAAGTCTTCGCGTGTAAGAACCGTGGGGCAATCCTTGTCGCCCTTTGTATTCAGCCTGTGTTTCAGACGATACCGACCCACATCACCGAGATTATACCGTTTCTCGTTGAAAAACATACGCTCGATGAGATTACGGGCGGTTTCGATATTGGGTGGATCACCGGGCCTCAACAGGGTATAAATCCTGTAAAGCGCCTCTTCATCATTTTTTGTAGGATCTTTTTTAAGCGTATTTTCAAGAACTATTGAGTCTTTATTCGGGTCATAATCTAGAACTTCAAGTTTGAGTACTTTCATTTCACTCAGCTTCTTGATATTTTCCTCTGACAGATAATCGCCAGCTCCGATAACAACTTCTCCGGTCGCCTTGTCTACGACATCTATCATGCAGATCATCGCTTCTTCAAGTTTGCCGAGTGGAAGTACATGGGTATTGTAAAAGAGGCGCCAGATGCTTTCATCAGTCGAATATCCGAAAGCTCTCAGTAGCATAGTCGCAGGGAATTTTCTTTTACGGTCTATATGGGCATACATGATATCATTAATGTCCATTGAAAATTCGACCCAGCTTCCGCGATATGGAATAATTCTGGCATTGAATAAAAGCTTGCCGTTCGGATGAGTTTCCTCGCCGAAAAACACACCCGGGGAGCGATGAAGCTGGCTTACTATAACGCGCTCAGCCCCGTTAACAATAAACGTGCCAGATTCGGTCATCAATGGAAGTTCACCAAGAAAAACCTGCTGCCTTATCGCCTCTCTGACAACCGTTTGACCGTCACGCTTCTCGAAATAGTCAAGCCGCAGGGTAGCTTTCAGCGGAGTTGCATATGTCATATCGCGCTCAATACACTCCCTTTTCGAGTATTTGAGCACTCCGACAGAATACTCTTCAAACTCAAGGCTCATTGTGTTATGAACATCGCTGATAGGAAAAATGGACTTAAAAACCGCTTGCAGCCCTTGGTTTAAACGTTTTGCGGGCGGCACATCATGCTGTAGAAAATCTCTGAATGATGAAATTTGAAGGTCGAGCAGATATGGCATTTCTACGACAGTTTTAATCTTTTCAAAGGTCTGTCTTTCTATTCTCTTTCTATCCTGCATTATACAACACTCCCTCCCAAAAAAGGAAAGTTCCAATTATTCATTCTAAGTCACAGTCTGGATTTTAGAAATCCAAGACCGAGTTTAACATAAGAAACCAATATCGGTTCCTGTTAAAGGTTTTTTACTGTAATACGAATGAACTGTAATACGAATGAATAGAAAGAAGTGTTACTTAATATCAACCTTTGCGCCCTGCTCTTCGAGCTTTACCTTTGCTTCTTCGGCAGCTTCTTTCGCTACTCCTTCAAGAACTTTTCCAGGTATCGCTTCTACCATGTCTTTAGCCTCTTTAAGCCCAAGACCAGTAAGCTCGCGTACAACCTTGATAACCTGTATTTTCTTGCTTCCGAAATCGGAAAGTATAACATCAAATTCCGATTTTTCTTCCGCTTTAGCGTCTTGTTCACCACCGGCTG
>JABHYP010000431.1 GCA_018656855.1 Candidatus Latescibacterota bacterium
AACTCCCTTATGAGCGTGAACATTCCATTGGATTTACCTGTGCTTCGGCAGCCGCTGATGCTCCGCTTTTAGAAAATGAGGATTTAGTTAATTATATACATTCCGTAGGATGGTATATCGCTGAGTGTACCGACCGGTACGACATGCGTTTTAACTACTATATTATCGATACTGACAGAGTGAACGCGGTTTCATGCCCTGGTGGATATATTGTGCTCACGAAGGGTCTCTTAAAACTTCTGAACGACGAATCGGAACTCGCCGCGCTGCTCGCCCATGAAATGGCTCACGTGATCGCCGGACATGGTATGATCGAAGTGATTGATAACAAAGTACAGATAAAGGCCGGTACCGCTTTCGATTCGCTGAACAAACAAACCGGCGGAGCGACTGAAGCGGAAAAGGACCTTGTCGCAATCGCTAACCGGGCTGTCTCGATTGCAAACAGCCCAAAGCTCGATGAGTATGAGTTCGAGGCTGATGAAATGGCCCTTCAGTACATGGCGAGGAGCGGGTACGACCTTGACGGTCATGTGCGGCTTCTCAATACGCTCATGTCAAAGCACGAACAGACTATTGATATCTTCGACCTGAATTACCGCAACCATCCCGACTTTAAAGAACGACTGAATCGTACCGGAAAAGCTCTGCGGGAATACCGAAGATACAATGGCATGACATTTTCAGAAAGCTTCAGGGAAAACATGGTTTTTTAGGCACTCACTTCACGGATGAGTTCCCTTAATAGAGTAAAATTACCAGTGAGAGGGGTTTGATTGTACAACCCCTTTTTCGACTGTAAAACAACTACAATATAAAAGTGTGAATCACTATGGGGAAAAGATCAGTATCCCGTAAATATCTTCTTCAGGATATCCTGCTTGTCGGCCTCATTTTCTGTCTTTTCGCCGTATTTTCTTATACAGATCTGTTGAGCTTTTTTAACTGGAAGCTGTACGACCTGCTGGTTGCAAAAAACAGAAGCGCTATAGAACATCGGGACAATGTTGTTTTTGTCTGCATCGACCAGAATAGTATCGATTATTATGCTGAGAATGGAACAGGCTGGCCCTGGTCAAGAGACTTTTATGCCGGACTGGTAAGATACCTCGCTGATTGTGAAGCAAAAGCGATAGTTTTCGATATTATCTATTCGGAAGAGGATACGAACGGCAGGTCAAACGATGATGATTTCGCAGAAGCAATAGAGGAATCGGGCAAGACCTATCTTGTAATTGCCGGCAGAGGGGACTACATAGCTGAAAGCAGCTATGACAATGCCGCATGGCTGATAGAAGATACTGAGCCGTTTCGAAAGTTTGAAAACCTTCCTATCTTTAATTCTTTACTATTGCCCCTCCGTAAACTGTCTCAGGGAGCGCGAAAACTCGGACTTGCCAATATCGATCCCGAGAATGATGGTATCCACAGGCGTTACCCGCTGGTATCTAAAATCGGTGATAATCTCGTGCCCTCACTTGGTTTTGCCGTGGTACAGGGCGTTCTTGATAAAGAGACGCTCAAGCTCAATGTTCTCGATCGGATAAAAAACAAAATGTTTGCCGACAGCGAGGGGAAATTCCTTATCAATTGGTACGGTGAAGGTGGTGTGGGAAGAGGCGGGGAAGATACCAACGGCGTTTTTAATTATTATTCATATTACGGGGTATTATACTCAGCTTATATGGAAGAAATGGGGAAAACACCTTTACTGCCGCGCGAGACCTTTAAAGATAAAATTGTCATTGTCGGCTCGAATGCTCCGGGGCTGTTGGATTTAAAATCAACGCCGTTCACTCACATGACCATGTATCCGGGAATGGAGATTCACGGAACCGCCATCGAAAACATGCTAAGCGGTGATTTTATCTATAAGGTGCCATACTGGATTTTGGTACTAGGCATGGCGGCAATAACGATAGTCTTGTTTGCTATTCATAAGTATTTAAGAAACCTGCGTGCTTTTATAGTACTGTACGTCGCCCTGATCGTATGTGAACTTGCCCTTGCATATTTCTTTTTGTCGCATTACAGCCAGTGGATATCATCTGCCGACCTACTCGGGACAACAACGTTTGTTTTTGCGGGTCTTGTCATTTCGGGGTATTTCAATGAAACCAAAGAAAAACGGGTGCTGAGAAGCCATTTCGGACGATATGTCAACGAAACTGTTCTTAAAGACATTCTCGATAATCCCACCTCGGTTAATTTCAACGGCCGCACTATCAACGCAACCATAATGGCAACCGATATTGCAGGTTTTACAAGCATTTCCGAACAGCTTCCTCCTAATGAAGTGGTTGCACGGTTGAACGACTATCTTTCGGAAGTTTCGGAGACTCTTATAGATAACGGGGCTTTTATTAACAAATACATCGGGGATGCGATTCTTGCTCTGTACGGCGCTTTTGAGGAACCGGAACACAAGAAAAAAGGGTGCCTCGCGGCACTGAATGCGCAAAAAATCATTCATAAAAAAATCGAGCAGGCAGAGAGTGAGAACAAAATCCCATTTGTCACCCGCATCGGTCTTACCACAGGCGAGATGACG
>JABHYP010000432.1 GCA_018656855.1 Candidatus Latescibacterota bacterium
GTTTTGCCGGATGGGAATCTGCCGTTACGGGTAGCAGGCCCTATGCATGCCACTGTACTTCCGGCCTTACGGAATTGTTTCAGATATTCAAGGTCAACCTCATCCTCGGGCCGGTAAATGCCCATTATAACGAAATCCTTATCAGTACCGTTATATTCCTTGTGGTTGTCGCTGTCGACCGATTTGAACATTGTCAGGCCGCCCATCCGGGTATTAGCTTCAATAGACAGGGCCGCCCAGTACTTGCTGTACACATAAACCTTACCTCCGGCCAGTATAGTGTCAACAGCCTTTTCAGCTATGGTGTTCACTGTGCCCAATTCGGCCTCGATTTGATTTATCTGGCGGATTACCTCTTTGAAATAATTTTCTGCCAGAGGCTTTGTCAGGCTTACATGCGGGACTTTTTCATCAAGTGGAGGTTCATCCCCTTTTATATCTACATACACCTTATCAGCTGCAAGTATCCTTACTGCATCGGCAATCATCATCCAGAAGGTTGTCATTCCGAGTACAGTCGATACCGCTCCCGTGGGATATTTGGCTCCGGGCAGCCAAATAAATGAGCCATGGGTTGGCACATAAGTATTGATCCAGAGATCGGAATACTGCCGTATTCTGCGTCTTTTATGCGCTTCCGAAAGCAGTTTCGCCGCGTCTTCCGTTTCAGCGCACCAGGGTGCCGGACCGCCGATAACAAACACACCTTTATTCCGGGGATCCTCCTTCAATTCACCAACTATACCGGCAAGATAAAGATCGCCTTTTTTGACTTTGTCTTCCGGAAATCCAAAGGTGAAAATACCAGGATCGCCATGACGGCCCTCGAACATGTCTTCATCGCGGCTGTGCCCCACGTCCCAGGTAGAATAGCATGTGCCACCGTTTTTGTAAGTACGTGCGATTTGATATGATGCCTCGAGCAGGTTATCGAACTCTGTGCTCCGTATTTTTTCAAGTGTCTGTTTTACATTGCTGAGGTATTGGAGTGAGAGCGGCCGTAAACTCTTTTTCTTACTCGAAGCTGAATTCGAAAGCCCAATCAATCCCGCAGCAGTCATCGGTAAAATACGAATTGCATCTCGGCGTTTCATGTCTGAATACCTCTCGGTTAAGGTATAAATATTGTTAAGTCATTTACTATGAAAATAGATTTCAAATTCCAGATTCCAAATTTTTCTACTGCCTTCCCTTACTGTTTTTATTATTTTGCGCCTTTTTGCGGCATTCCTTTCTACTGCCTTTTGCCTTTTACCTTATGCCTTATCTCTTTTAACTTTCCGGCAGATACATTACCGGGAATATTCAAGCAGGTTAAGAAACAGCTTTTTTGCTACCGCCGACTGGTATTTTTCAGAGCTGAGTTCCGGCAGGATATTCAGTGTGGAAAGAATAATCTGCCCGTTTCCAAAAGGTATTCTGGAAAGTGCGGTAAGAATATCCTTGTTATGCTGTGCGGCAAGCGCCACAACTGTTTCATTACCTTGCCTGTCCATATTGAGCCCCCAGACATCGCCGCTGTAAAATACCTGATATTCCCAATTCAGTGCCTGTGAGTTTGGAAGGTCCCTTAACAGATTACTTTTTCCTGTGAACAATCGGCCTCTGTCGCCCAAGTGGCTGCTTCTAACATAATGGATAGCACGGTACAGGTTAATATTGCCTCTCAGCTCTGCCCAGCGGTCGGCCTGGTCGAGAACAATAAGCGTGGCGCCGTTTGCCACTCTGGTCATGATCGGGTCAGGTCCTCTGACATGAGATTTTCCCAGTCTTCTGACCATGTTTAAATCATGTTTGCCGATGATGATATAATCAATATCCGGGCCGTAGGGATCGAAATCGCTGATTGTAAGCCCCCTTGTTTCTTTCAGAAATGATTTGATAGTCCCGCTGGTGTCGATAACCGTCACTGTGCCCTTTATTCCAGGACCATTCATGTAATCAACGGTAAAAATATCATCATGCCCTGTGGCTTTGACCGTATTTTTCCTGTCGGTAATTTTTGCCCTGAGTGTGTAATATCCGTTTTTTTCTACACGCGGCAAATGAACATTTTCAACAAGAAGCTGGCCGAATTCTTCGCCTCCCAGAATGTTTACTCTATAAATCTCTGAAAATACAATATTTCCGGATGGGTTCTCAAACGAAAGCGCAAGAGTATGTTTTCCTCTTAAATTTTTCTCATTGACAATGAAAATATCAGCTACGGGAATCGTTCCGACAGGAAGCACTTTATCTCTGATTTTAACAGCTACATACAGTGGCCTTGTGTAATGCTTGAGAATTCCCGTGTCTGCGGTGGGATTTCGGTACGTGTCAACAATGTCGGTATGTGTTCCGGCAGATGCCCAGCCATTGAGTACATACGCATCCGCTTTGTTCGAGATACGCGTGTTTTCAATAATGCGCCCGTGGAAATAGTGAAGGTTCACTCCCAGAGCCATAGTCAGGTCATCTACAGTAGGGAACGAAGACCGGAATCCGCTTTCATCGAGAAACCTGTCGTATGAGTCATACCAGTTGAGGTGTTCACCCTCGCGCCAGCCGTCAGCACCGGTTCGCATCAGTTCGTTTTTAATTTTTTCCAGAGACTGAGGAGTACCGTACCCGCCTTCCTCACCATAAAAAATAATCTCATCCTCAGGCGCCGGATGAATGGAATCGCCCATTGCATGTGAATGTGGAGCGAGCACATAACGCAGGTAATAGCGGGGATTCTGATAGTATTCATCAACATATCCTGCCTGCGAGGCGAAATGATAAGGGGATATCCAGCCGTGGTAATAAAGGGTGTCGTCAAAAGATTTCATGTGCAGTTTGAGGGGATTATCCTTGATATTCGGCACTATGGCAGGTATGATGCAATTAAAGGTAACCGGCCGTGAAGGATCGAGTTCATGCACCAAGCGGATGTTCTTAATATCATCCTCGGTTGGTTCAAGCCATGAGAGATCATCCATGTTCCAGATAGACATCGAGGGAACGGACCGGTCACGGAGTATCATCCTTCTCAGTTTTTCCCTGCGCCATGCTTTAGCGACTGAGGGAACCGGCGCCATTCTCTCTTCAATAGGTTTATCCGAGCCGGGATTGCACATGTATCCGCCCGGTTCCTCATAAGTAAGTATACCAAGTTCATCAGCCACTTCAATAGATATTGGCTGGCCGATTGCCCGGTGGTACAGCATCATGTTGTATCCGAGGTCCA
>JABHYP010000433.1 GCA_018656855.1 Candidatus Latescibacterota bacterium
AGGGCTACCCTTGCCTTGAACGCAGCATCATAACGCTTCCGTGTCGTCCCCATAATTCATCTCCTTTTCTGCTTAATTATACTATTTCTTTTAGGAGATTTCACACCTTATTTTTCTGTCCAGTTTATGGGGTACATTATAGTATACGACATGAGTACCGTATAAATTATTGTCATCAGTGAAGTTATTGACTGTACATATACGGATGCTTTCTTCGTAGGCACAAAAATAATATCGCCTTCCTCAAGAGCATAATTCAGTCTGATCTCACCGTTATTAAATACTTTTTTTATGTCTATTTCTTTTACTTCCACCCTTCCTCTTCTGGTTCCGATTCTCAGAACTCTCACGTTTTTTATATCCGCATCTAGCCCCCATGACCCGGCTTTCAATAAAGCTTCAAGAACTTTTCCACCTCTTTTCATGGAATATGTTCCGGCATTCTTAACATCGCCCAGCACCATAACTGAAAAATCCTCATCGCTGGGTACAAACACAATATCTCCTGGTTCAAGGAAAAAATTCTCTTCATGCGCAGGATTTTTATTCACTTTTTCATAATTGAAAAACTTGATAGAACCGTCAATCGAAATCACCCTGATCGAATCGGCAAGAGCATCTTCCTGAACACCGCCCACCCTTGCAATAAGCTGTAATATCCGCAAGGGCGTATTAAGTTCAACTATTCGGTTTGTGATTTTTCCATAAGTGGAAACCGATTGAGAATGAGACCTTAGGACTGTTATGACAATACGGGGTTCTTTGATATATGCGCGGGCGAGAGACTCAATCTCGCCTTCGGCTTCCAGAACCCTCCTCCCACCGACCTTTATATCCTTTTCCAGAAATGGGAGATAAATTGTTCCGTCACTCTTAACAAATTCTCTATATGTATCAATCTGCTTTTCCCCTGCATAAACAACAATGCTAAGCTCATCCAGGGAGTTAATAATATACATACCTATTACTTCAGGATCACCGGTTACTTCAGGATTACCGGCATTTTCTTCCTGGCTAAGAGCATTTCCGCCGAAGAAAAGTACAAGCGAAAGAATGTACGGAATGAACATAAGTTTTGTTATGATCCTAATAATCACAGTCTGCTTTACTTTCACATGTACTCCAGAAATTTTGAGATTTTCAACTGCTGTATAACCTCTTTTAAATGAGAAAAAGACAATGGTTTGCTGATATAATCAAACGCACCTATATCCAGGGATTTCCTTGCCATCTTGACTGAGGCGAAACCGGAAATCATGATTACCTGAATTTCCGGCGCCCTGTCTTTTATTAAACGGAGACACTGGATACCATCCATGTCGGCCATGCGTATATCAAGTAAAATTATTTGCGGATAAGGTTCCTTAAGCGCGTTAATTGCTGAAATTCCAGAGTCGGCGGTAACAACCTCATATCCTTCACTCTCAAGAAATGACTGAAGAACATCCAGGATATTAGGATCATCATCAACCACGAGAATTTTTAGATTCAAATCCTTGGGATCATCATCAGCCACGATAATTTTTAGATTCAAATCCTGTTGAGCGCCCCATTCGCTGCGCGGCTCTTCGCTGCTCTTCGTGTCAGCCATCTCCCCCCCCATCACAATACCCAGGCAATCCTGAAAGCATTTTACCGAATAAGGTGAGTTTTTCAATCGATTCTTTATTATTAATCACTATATCCGCCTTTTTAATCTTTTCATCTTCCGAAAGCTGTGCGGCAAACATACCATTTATTTCCTCCGGTGTACGACCGTCACGGTCAATTAACCGCTTTTTTCTGAGATGTTCATCCGACGCCACACAAACCACAATATCGAAGAGCTTTTCAATTCCCCATTCAATAATAAGCGCGCAGTCGACAACACAGTCATTGTTCTGAGACCTTATATCGCTTATTTTTGTTTTCAGGCGTTCAATCAGCCGTGTATGCACAATTTCGTTTAGCATGCGTGTTTTTGACCGATGTGAGAACGCGCGAACGGCAAGCAGCCGCCTGTCAAGTTTGCCCTCAGAGTTTATAATATCGGCGCCGAACACATCCGCAAGTTCATCGAGTACTCCGTGGTTGTTCTCCACAACCTCACGCCCGATCTCGTCGGCATCAATAAGCATCCATCCATGCCTTGCAACGATATTCGCCAGTATTGATTTCCCCGAGCCGGGGCACCCGGTAATCCCAAGAACCATCATGCCCCCCCGGAAGGAAACTCTGCTCCAATGCCAGGAGAAACGCTCTCCGCAGAATCAAAAGTATTACTTGGTGGGCATGTCTTCCATCGCCTGTGCATCCAGAAATACTGTTCGGGATTCTGCCTGATTATGTCCTCCATGATTGTTGTGAATCTTTGAGTGAGTGTTTCAACAGTGTCGGTGTCCCGGATTTCCACTTCTTTAAAGATGCTCTTGTAACGGCCGGGGCAGGTTCTCTTCGTCATCGAAACAATCATCGGAGTTTCATACTTTAACGCAAGCTGGGCCGCGCCGCGTGGTGTGGAAGCCATTCGGCCGAAAAAGCTGACAAAAACTCCCTTATTACCGGCATCCTGATCCGAGATTAAAGCTACAATGCCACGCTCCCTCAAAGCCCTCACAATCTTTTTTGTAGATGCTCCACGGGAAATTACATCCATCCCTATCATTTCACGATTCCGGTTTATATAACTGTCAACATACGGATTTGACTGGCTCTTAACGACAACGGTAAAAGGAATACCCAAAGCCGCGATGGACGTGCCGTTCAATTCCCAGCTCCCGAAATGACATGAAATAATTATGAGTCCCCGGCCCTTTTCAATAATTCGCGTCATCAAACCGGCATCGGACATATCCACTATTTCGAGAATGCGTTTTTTCAGTTTCGGCAGAAGCAGCGCTTCAATAAATGTCATCCCGATATTGATATATGCTTCACGGGCGATTTTTTCCAGTTCCTCCTCGCTTGATTCGTTTCCAAGCGCATGCAGCAGGTTGGTCATGGTCACATTGCGCCTGATCCTCAAGCAATGCCAGGAAAACATCCCGATAATCCTTGCAATCGCATAAATTAAACGCTCAGGAATCATCCCCAGAAACACACTTAACATTCTGAGAACAGCATATTCAGCAAAGTGAAAAATCTTTCTGCTTCTGCCGGTGCTTTTCAAGCATAATCCCCAAAAGTTTCAAATAGATATGCACAAAATCTTTTCGCTTAACTGAAATATAGTCTGTACTAATGGAATGTCAAGAATTTACTGTACCGGGAAAATCACTGTTTTCGACAGTGTGGAAAAAAACAACCGGTTTATTCCTGGCATTTAAACAAGCGTTAAATCCCTTAAAATTGTTATTCATCCTGCGGAAACGGCTTGAAATCAACTACATTTCCCGGCTTCTCTATCTCTTCCCAGTGTTTTAAAAGACGCCTGTTCTGTTTTTTCTTGACAATATACACAATCACCGAAATCATCAGTATAACCGTCCATGTTCCCGGAAGCCATGTTAACACTGTACGAATTCCATACGCTTTGTTGAGACGGCGGTTATATTCCATCTCAAACTCAGCTACGCTATATCCAACAGCATTCAAGAATGCGGTTTGAAAATCGACACCGTTAGTTAAATCGGTGATAATCTCACGCAATGCATCTCCCCTGCGAAGGCTCATCAGGTGCCTGGCTGCAAGCATCGACTGGTCATAAGCAAGC
>JABHYP010000434.1 GCA_018656855.1 Candidatus Latescibacterota bacterium
AGGGCTTCTGCACACGAAAAGCATGAGTATTGACAATGAAACTGCTTTTATCGGAACAAGCAACTTCGACATTCGTTCATTCACACTGAATTTTGAGATTAACCTTGTTTTTTACGGTTCGCGTATTATTCAGGAACTCCGTATGAAGCATAAACATTACATCGAGACTTCAGTCCAAATGACCGGCGAACAATGGAACCAGCGCCCGTTTGCACAAAAAGTGTTCGAAAACATCGTAAAACTGTTGAGTCCGCTTTTATGAATCTTGCTGCAAGAACAAACAGTTATTATATTCGTCAAAAGTGTCGAATAAGGTAAAAAATGTTTGTTTTTGCATATCATATTAATAAATAATTATTTATATTATAACAAATATTCTTGTTCGACAAAAATGTCGAAAGCAGAAAGTTGCACATATTTTTTAGATTAATTAATGTTTCCCAATAAATGATTGTTTATTAATAGTTTATTTATTTGGCATGTATTCCCTCTTTTTTTGGCATGAAGGTTGCTCTTATATGCTCGTGTAAGAGGTTTCGTAGCAAAACAGAGTAACCCTAAACAACTTAAAAGGAGGTACACCATGAAACGCTTTTACTCTCTTACTCTGCTTCTGGCTTTTGCCGTCTTCAGTCTTGCTGCAGTTCAGGCTATTGCCCAAGAGACAACTACAGATCCCCCGGCAGCTCCCTCATTTATAGATGAGAACGGAGACGGTATCTGTGATAATTTCCAGAACGGCAGAAGAGGTTTGGGTCTGGGAAACGGTAAAGGAAATCGTGCAAATTTCGTCGATGAAGACGGTGATGGCGTATGTGACAATTTTCAGAGCGGCCAACGTAAGGGAAATGGCGCTGGAAAAGGCCGTGGAATCCGTGCAAACTTCATTGATGCTGATAACGATGGTGTATGCGACAACTTAGGCACCTTAAGAAGCAAAGCAGCACGCGGCGGACGCGGACGGTTTGGCGGGTCCGGCAACAATGCTCAGAATGCAGCGCCGAAACAGTAAAACATTATACAGCGATAAGATTGACCGGGGAGATTGACATTTCCCCGGTCAATTTTTTATTAGCTTTAATAAATTAATATTTGCATAATAATTTGTAATTATTTTATTTAAACTAAACCGTTAGATGATTTTAAGAAAGTTTATGAATGTGAGCGGACTATTAAAAAATAGCATCTTATTTATAAACAATAATATAAAATACATTCTATGTCAAAACTTTTAACAGGGTGATCTTTCTCCTGAAGGGATACAAAATGAAAATATTCTATATACTGCTTGTGCTGATTTTTTCAGTATCCGGCTCCGCATGGTCTGGAAGCAAATCCCCTGATAAAGGGAAAAATCAACCTGTCAAGGCTGTAGATAAGAGTGCCAGCGGTTCTGTAAAAGAGGTTTCTGAAAGCAAGAAAACTGCGCCGGTTTTTGTTGACGAAAATGGCGATGGGATTAATGATACTATCGAAAACATGGGAGCAAAAACCGCTGCACAAAGCAAAATACAGAAAAAAGACCGTTTCATGGACAAAGACAAGGATGGCATAAACGACGGTCGTGGATTTCACAGGGAACGGAGAAGGAGAGGTGGTCAATGGGAAAAAGGTGAAGGTGGAAAAGGTAAAGGCGGAAAAGGCAAAGGCGGACCAAATTGAAATCGCTCATTACCGTTTTATTCCTCTTTGCTTTTGCAGGTGAGGCTTCGTCGGCATACCGAATCGGCCTTGCGGTTGATTCATCCTCGAATATGTTGATGCGCCCGGACGGAGAAGCGGGGACCTACACATACCTTTTTGGCGATGCAATACACTCTTTTGGGAAAGCCGGCTTTTCTTATGGTTTTGGCGGCGGTGTGCTGGAACATTACGAGGGAGTTCAATTTCACAGCCATACTGTTGATATATCTTATGAAGTTGTTTCAAAAAAGAATTTCTCTTTAGATACAACAATTGAAGGCGGCTTTTCACGCTATGGGGATGTAACCATATTAAACGGATACAACTACTTCAATCTCTCATCGGGAATAAAAACCTATCTTACTCCGACAACACTTCTACGGTGGGGAGGAAATATCGGCCGGCGGTCGTACAAGATTTATAATTTAGAAAGTTATATTGAAGCTGACACATATTTACGCATCGACAGATTCTTCCAGTCGGGGACGACGCTCCGCGGTCAGATAGATGTCGGAACACACCGGTATTATGAAGAATCGAATAAGCCGTCGAATTCGCTTCTGGATTTCAGCGTTCGGGTTGCCCGTTCAGTGAGTCAGCAGTGGGGAATCTGGCTTGAAGCACAACAGAGCTCGCTTGTTAATCCTTCAAAATATGAGGATACCACACAGATAAATGACAGTTTTTTTCTCGATGACCAATATAAATATTCAAAAACCGGATTTGTTTTAAGCTCAAAACACCTGTTCGACAGGCCCGGGAGCATACAGTTCAGAACTTCCTATTCAAAGAAAACGTACGGCAGTTCTCAAACATCCTTGTACTGGTACCTTCCGCCTGAGGGCTGGACGGAGAGGGAATGGAGAATGTACCTGACGCTCAACTATCGATTTGAATTCTTGCCATCTTTACTACATCCTTCCTATGAAATATATTATATTAAAGTCGATGCTTCAGAGCCGGATTTATCTTATGTGTCTACTGGTATAACACTTCGATTCGAATTATTTTAAGTGAGAGTTGAATGAAGCTGGCATGGGTTGGCAGTCGCTATATTTTCCTGATATGGATACTGATCGTTTTGATGCTGGGTTCAGTATTGTATTTTGGGTACCGCCGGAATATCAAAGACCTTAACCAACTTATGATGACCGAGGCCGAAAGGCTCATCGAGGTTGTACATGTTTCAGCGGAAGCCGGGATACATGCGCTTGACGAGGTTGAGGACATTACCGCACAGCGACTAATAGATAATGCCAGGCTTATCGAATAC
>JABHYP010000036.1 GCA_018656855.1 Candidatus Latescibacterota bacterium
ATGTAAATATAATTTTAGATAAAGATAAAACAATAAGAGAGGGGGCAATCAATCATCCAGACCATAAAGTTGGGGGATGGAACTGGAGAGAAATGGTTGCTATAAATTTATTTGATGTTGACAAGAAACTAAAAGATTTTTCAGAAAAAGAATTAAACGATTTTCTCTATGCAAAAGAAATCCCTATTGAGAAAAAACATGGAGCAGGAACGTATTCAAAAAATTATGAGGGAATTATAAGAAAACTTGAGAGAATATATGTAAATAAAGCAAAAGAGGAATTGTCAAAAGACAGAAAGGATGCTTATCAAAAATATTTTGTATATTCAGATTGTGATTCATGCGGCGGTTCAAGAATTAATGAAAAGGCGAGAACTGTAAAAGTCAATGGAAAAACAATTCCAGAATTAATAGATATGGAATTTAATGATCTTTACAATTTCCTTGGAGATGTAAAAGAAGATATCGCAAAGCCAATGGTTCAAAAAATGCGACAAGTTTTATCTCACCTTATTGAAATAGGAGTTGGATATCTTTCTTTGAATCGTTCTGTAGCTACTTTATCTGGTGGTGAAAGCCAGAGAGTAAAGATGGCAAGACAGCTTGATTGTGATTTGGTTGATATGATGTACATAATGGACGAACCTTCAATTGGACTTCATCCAAGAGATATAAACAAACTAATTGAAATGCTGATCAAATTAAAAGAAAAAGGCAATAGTGTTTTTGTTGTTGAACATGATCCTGCTCTAATCAAATGTGCAGACCATATTATTGATATTGGTCCAAAAGCTGGATGTTTGGGCGGAAAAATAATTTATTCAGGCGATTATGCTGGTCTGAAGAAATCAAAAGGATTGACTGCCGAATGCTTGAATAAAAAAGAAAAAGTAAATTACATCAGAAAAGAATGTCAGGATTATATTGAAGTAAAAGATGTTAATTTGCACAACTTGAAAAATGTATCAACAAAAATTCCAAAAGAAGTTATGACTTGTATCACTGGTGTTGCAGGCTCAGGGAAAAGTAGTTTGATAAATGATGTTTTTCTTAAAGAAATAGAAAAAGCTATAATAATTGATCAGTCACCTGTTGGTAAATCGTCTCGTTCAAATCCTGCAACTTACATAAGAGTATTTGATTTGATAAGACAAGTATTTGCAAAAGAAAACAACAAGATACCATCTTTATTTAGTTTCAATTCAAAAGGTGCTTGCCCAAAATGTAAGGGCCTTGGAACTTTAAGCTTTGAGATGAGTTTTATGGACGAGGTAAAAATTACTTGTGATGATTGTGGTGGACATAGGTATACAAATGAAGTCTTAAAGTTAAAATATAAAGAAAAGAATATTTTTGACGTTCTAAATATGACTATTAGGGAAGTGAAGGACTTTTTTGATAATCCAGAAATTAAAAGAAAGCTCCAGGTATTATGTGATGTAGGGCTAGAATATCTAGAACTTGGACAACCCCTGAGCACTTTATCAGGAGGTGAATGTCAAAGAGTGAAACTAGCATCAGAACTCCACAAAAATGGAAACATTTATGTTATGGATGAGCCAACAACTGGTCTACACATTGCAGATATTTATAAGCTTCTGAAGATAATAAAAAATTTGGTAGATAATAAAAATACAGTAGTTGTTATTGAACACAATCTAGATATTATAAAACATGCAGATTGGATAATAGATTTAGGACCTGAAGGGGGAATTAAAGGAGGAGAGATTCTGTTTGAAGGCAAACCAGAGGATTTGATTAAGTGTGAGAAAAGTTATACTGGAAAATACTTGAAAGAGGTATTATAAATTTCCTTATCACAAGAAAAATGAATATCTTGACACCCCTTCTTATAAATTCTTTTACGAATTAAAAGGCAAAATGTACGTTTAAATGCAGCAGCGAGTCTGATCTTGTAGGCATCGTAACTGCTGAAACAAAAAATATCTGATCTGTTACACTCGCTCGATAATACTTGCTATCCCTTGACCCCCGCCAATGCACAAGGTAACCAGTCCACGTTTACAGTTTCGGCGTTTCATCTCATGGAGAAGTGTCACAGTTATTTTTGCTCCGGTTGCTCCGATCGGATGCCCGAGAGCAATGGCGCCGCCGTTAACGTTAACTTTATTTATGTCCCACTCCAATTCTCTGCCGACAGTGATAGATTGAACAGCAAAAGCTTCATTAGATTCGATTAAGTCAATCTCATCAAGGGTGACTTTTGCTTTTTTCAATGCTTTTCTGGTAGCTTCTATCGGACCGAGTCCCATAAATTTGGGTTCTACTCCTGCGGAACAGTAAGATTTAATTCTGCCCAGCGGTTCATTAATATTTAGTTCCTTAGCTTTTTTTTCTGATACTATTACAACAGCAGCAGCTCCATCATTTATTCCCGAAGCATTACCTGCGGTAACAGTTCCGTCTTTCTTGAATGCCGGCTTCAGCTTAGACAATTTCTCTAATGTGGTATCTGGTTTGGGAAATTCATCGGTTTCAATAATGATTGTCTCACCCTTCTTTTGGGGAATCCTTATTGGTATGATCTCTTCGATGAATTTTCCTTCCTGTTGTGCCCGGGATGTCTTTATTTGGCTTTGTAAAGCAAATTTATCCTGTTCCTCACGGGAAATATTAAATTTTTCCGCTAAATTTTCTGCTGTAATACCCATGTGGTAATTATTGAATGGATCCCATAATCCATCCAGAATGAGACTATCAATTAATTCATTATTTCCTAATCTATATCCCCATCGTACATTTTTTAATAGATATGGAGCCTGACTCATATTTTCCATACCACCGGCTATTACAATCTCTGCATCTCCTGCCGCTATTGCTTGAGCGGCTAAGTTTATAGCCTTTAAGCCCGAACCGCAAACCTTATTTATGGTCATAGAGGGGACTTCAACAGGTATACCTGCTCTTATTGCTGCCTGGCGTGCAGGATTTATGCCTAATCCGGACTGGATAACATTTCCCATTATCACTTCGCCAACATCTTTAAGTTGAATCCCGGCTCTTTTGGCTGACTCTGCAATTACTATTGAACCTAACTCCACCGCGCTTATATCTTTAAGACTTCCTCCAAAGCTTCCAACCGGAGTTCTTACTGCGCCAATTATTATTGCTTCTCTCATAACGATCGGTTCCTGGTTTCATTTTTGAGGTTCATAATTGCTTTAGCAAATATTTTTTTATCCATTAATTTCAGTTCAGTACTGATTACAGGCTCAAAATCCATATAAGGAATAACATGTTTATCAATGTCAATTCCAGGAGCTATTTCTTTCAGGATGATCTTTCCTTTATCTAATTTAAATACAGCACGTTCTGTTACATATAACACTGATTGACCTTTCTCCATGGCATATTTACCACTGAATGTTATGTGTTCTACCTGTTTAATAAATTTTTTGTGTTTTCCCTCTTTATTTATAATCAACTTACCCTCTATCAGGGAAACATCCAGGCCTCCGGCAGTAAACGTTCCACAAAAAATTACTTTTTTTGCATTCTGCGTAATATTAATAAATCCTCCGCAGCCTGCAATCCGAGGCCCGAATCTACTTACATTAACATTACCATTTTCATCAGCTTGTGCCAATCCCAAATATGCAATATCCAATCCTCCTCCATCATAGAAATCAAACTGATATGGCTGATCGATAATTGCTTCGGGATTAGTACTGGCCCCAAAACTTAATCCGCCTGCCGGAACTCCTCCCACAGGGCCTGCTTCAACTGTTTGAATCATATATTCGTTTATATCTTCCTCATTTACAACCGAAGCCACCCCTTCAGACATACCTATCCCAAAATTAACAATCGCTCCAGGGGTTAGCTCCATTGCTGCACGGCGGGCAACTATTTTTCGTTCATTCAAAGGAAGAGGCTCTATGCGTGTTCCGGGTATTTTTCCCTCGCCACTATAGGCAGGATTATAATCTTCGGCAAAAGTCTGCTGGTGATTTTCTTTCTTTGCCACCACAATTGCATCAACAAACAATCCGGGAATCACTACCAGCCGGGAATATAAAGTCCCTTTTTGAACCAATCTTTC
>JABHYP010000435.1 GCA_018656855.1 Candidatus Latescibacterota bacterium
GTTAAAATATTCAATTTTTAGCCTGCCGCCATAAAAAGTACCCAGCCTGCCGGTAACGTTACCATCTTTGTACGCCAGTTCTTCTACTATTACCCCCGCAGAAATAACTCTTTTGACACCTGAACAGCGACACATAGCCCACCTGACATCCAATTCAGACGACCTGTCGGGTGCAAGCCGGGCAAGCGGCCCCATAACTTCGAGTTCCATCATCGCCGATTCGGGGGAGTATTCAAACGAATGCTCACGGTTATTAGCTTGAATTGTTCCGAGGCCATTCGTCCATATTTCAAAATTGCTCCCGCCGTCAGGGTATTCTGCCCCTTTGTCAACGGGAAACATCATAGCATAAGCGATATTGTTTACCTCATCATGCCATGCCGCCCATCCCTCGCGCACCTTCATGCCAACTTTACCTACAAGCTTCTCGTAACGTGCACGGAAAAGTCCGTCCTCAACACCGAGCCACTGAGGATTATCCTCGTCACCGTAAATGACATGCCAGTTGCCTTTATCCACCGGCACATAAACCGTGAAATCACGATCGACAGGAACAGTAGCAATATGCCACAATCCCCATTTCACCGTACGATCAACGACATTGGTCATGGAAAGGTTCAGATTTGCAATTGTGGATACAGGCGTAAGCGAATAGGTATGTTTGAACTGGATTCCAGTCCTGCCGGATCCGTCATCTTCGGGGCTTATAACCTCAATTATTTTACCATCTAATGAGTATTCATACGATGCACTGTCAAGAACATTATCCGGGGGACCGGGCCACTCGTCCTGTCCGCTCCAACCTTGCGGAGCAGTCCATACTTTCGCACCGCCGGGATTAAAAAGTTTCTCGCCGAAACCGTATCCCTGATCAGTATCAACATCCCCTTCCCTTGCTGAGTCATGCCACAAAACCTGGTACCCGTGGAGAGCATATCCCATGATCTTCCCCCCGAGATCGGGTACTACATCAAAGCGAATGTAAGAATTGCGCAGTGTGAGTGAATCCCAACTGTGAAAACTCTCATCCAAAACCGGGGCGTTACGCCGGGCAGAGGTTTTTCGTTCCTTCCTTTCAGCATCTTTATCACAGGAACACAGGCATAAAGACATAATCGCTATTAGAATAAAAATCTTACGTAACACATTAATGAAGCTCATACGACTTCCTTTCGTATTTTTTACTTTAAGAATCCTGGTTAGTTTAAAGATTTGTTAATATAACTTTAAGTACGATGGTATTCAAGTCAAAATATATTCTACAGGCTATTCCCTTTTTTTAAGCTTCTTGTAACCGGAGATTTAGCTGAAGATAGAACCGCTTACAGATAAGAGAGAGTGTAGAGGGTGAATCCATAGCAGCTAAAATATGCTTTTTTTTTGCTGTCAAACTTCAAAATAAATGATCAGGTAATTCCTGTTCCGGATTCGGGAACATTTTTCATATCACCATTATTATTACAGCGACAATTACTGAGGCAATGAGAACAGCCCAGTCTCGAGGTAATATTCTTGTCTCATTAAAACGGGTTCGCGGTTTCCCGCTCCTGTAAAGCCTGCAATCCATGGCAATGGCAAGGTTTTCTGCACGCCGTACTGCTGAATGAAACAGAGGAAGAAAAAGAAGTGAAACGGTTCTCATTTTCGCAATCATTCCGCCATCAGCACGGAGTCCGCGGGCGATAAGCGATTTGCGGATTTTTACAGCTTCATCAAGAAGTATCGGTATAAACCGGATAGTGATAGCCATTGCAATGGCTGTATCATGGGGGTTTAATCCGATTTTTTTAAACGGGTAGAGAAGCTTCTCAATACCGTCCACGAGAGAAATAGGTTCTGTGGTGAGCGTGAGAATCGAAGCCAAGATCACGAGAAATGCAATACGACAGCCGTATAAAATCCCTGATTCAAGGCCTTCAAGGGTTATGCCGCCGTAGGGGAGCGGCGCCTCGATAACGATATGCCCACCTACTGAGATTATGTTTAAAAGAACCGTTATGATTATCAGCCACTTGAAGGGCATGAGGCTCCGTAAGAGATACGAGGTTTTCAGACCGGACAACACGCATGCCGTACCGGTATACACACCAATAATAGCAAGAGAATACCAGTTGTTCCCCGTAAAGAGCACTACTGAAATGACAAGCAGTGAAAGAAGTTTTGTTCGGGGATCAAGCCTGTGAAGAACCGAAGTGCCATGCACATAACGTCCGAGGGTAATATCTTTAATGCTCATAGTTGTTTCATAAGTTAGGATTTTACTCTGAAAATAGATTTCAAGTTCCAGGATAGCTCGTTAATCGTGGTGCGTTGTCAGTTGCTAGTTATAATATTTCAGAATTGAGAATTTTGTATTCATTATTTATCTGTACTATTTTTCCATCGTATACCCTCATGGCTGAGGAGACTCCTTTTCAAATCGAGTCCTGCCCCGAATCCGCCGAGGCCGTTTGCAGCCAACACCCTGTGACATGGCACAATAATCAAAACCGGATTTCTTCCGTTTGCGCTTCCGACAGCGCGTGCTGCACGTGGTCTGTCTATTTCCGTGGCTAATTCGCCGTAGGAAATTGTCTGTCCATGAGGAATCCTTGTGAGAGCGCGGTGAACCTGTAGTGTAAAAACAGTGGTCATGTAAGGCTGAATCCTCACATGGGCAGTGATCGGTTCTCCATGAAAATATGCCCGGAGCCATTCAATGGCGCTCCGGAGCGGGGCATCGTCTTTAATGATCCGGGCATCCAATGTATTACGTAGATCTTCGGAGAACCGGTCGATCGATACATTCATTCTAACATGCACTACTCCATCGGAAGTGCCGGAAATCAACGCTGAACCAAAAGGTCCCGGAACTTCGGCCACATATAGCTTTTCAGGAGGTTTTGATAAAGGTTCGAGAAACTCTATCGGTGATTCCTGTAACAATTTCATGGGTAATTGTCCCTCCGATTTCAGCGTGATCTTCAGCAGTTATCCGGGCATTCCCCTGTGAACCGATAAGGATTACGGGGTCGCCCAGCCTGGCATCACCCGCATCGGTAATATCAAAAACCGTTTGATCCATACAGACCCTGCCGGCTGTGGGAACGGGCACACCGTTTACAATAGCTTTTCCTTTATTGGAAAGATGACGCTTATATCCGTGCGCATAGCCAACGGGGATGGTTGCCAGGCGTGAAGCCCGCTTGGTGACAAAGGTATTTCCGTACGAGACCGGAAATCCAGCCGGAACCTCTTTAATGAAAGTTATTCTGCTCTGTAAGGAAAGCACCGGTTCCACCTCAAGAATTTCATTACTTCCCGGATACGGTATGAGACCGTAGGTCATAATGCCTGTTCGGACGAGGTCGAAGTGGGCCTCGGAGAATTTCAAAGTGCCGGCAGAGTTGCATATATGTGCGATTTCCGGCCTCTTACCGCGCTGAGAAAGTGTTTCGAGAAGCGTGGCAAACTTTTTTATCTGCTCTCTTGAAAATGGATCTTTATCCTCATCTGCCGAAGGGAAATGTGAAAAAATGCCCTCAACCGTTATACCGTAAGTATTCCACGCATCTTCGACCAGTTCCATAGCTCTGTCATGCTGAATACCGATTCTACCCATGCCGGTGTCGACCTTGATATGAACCTTGCAGGCGGCGGCACGGGATGCGAGCGTTTTTTTCAGAACTTCGAGCATTTCGAAAGAGGTGAGAGCAATTGTGAGGTCATTGTCAATCATTATACCGAGATTATCGAACGAATCCGGCCCCATAACAAGTACAGGCGCAGTAATATGCGCCTGCCTCAGCAAAACTCCCTCCGATGCATACGCTACGCCCAGCATGGAAACTCCCGTCTCAAAAGCTGTTCGGGCACATTCCACCATACCGTGGCCATAAGCGTTTGCTTTCACTACAGCCATTAACCTTACTGGGCTGCCAATAAACCTGATGATTTTTTCAAGATTTCTTCTGTATGCGTCGAGATTTGTGGCAGCGACAGTGTTGCCGTCAGGAGAGAACTGCATGCTAGAACCAGTCCTTTTTCTTGAAATACCAGAGCATCGCGATAATCGAGATAAAACTTATTGTAATGACTATAGAAAATCCGTATTGGTTGTTCTGGAACGGCAGTTTCACATTCATGCCGTATATGCTTGCGATGAGAGTCGGAATAAGCACCATGGTTGCCACCACGGTCAATGTCTGCATGACTGTATTCATCCTGTGGGTGGTTATACTGACATACGTGTCCATTGTACCTGTTACCATTTCAATGTAAGATTGGAGGCGTCCTTCTATGTTTGATATATGATCGTGAACATCCTGGAAATAAAACTTATTTTCCTCCTGTATAAGTATATGTTCCGAATTGCCGAGAATGCTGATAACCTCTTCTTCAGGGGCTATGATACGCTTCAGATTTATCAGACCTCTTTTAAGCTTAAAGAGGTTATTGAATGTCTTTTTCGATGGCTGGGAGAATATTTCCGATTCTATCTGCAGGATTGACCTGTCCAGCTTCTTGAATGATAGAATATAATTGTCCACCATTAAGTCGACAATAGCATGGAGTATCTCATCGGTTCCCCGGCCCATAAAATCGATTTCTTTTTCGAGCTTTTTTTTGAGCATTTTTATGCCGGGGGTCGGCTTCTTATGATATGTCACCACAAAATTTTTACCAAAAAACATATCCATCTCAACAATATCGAAGTTAAGATTTTCCCTGTTAAAGAAAACGGAATGAAAAACAAGGAAAAAATAATCTTCGTAATCGTCAAGTTTCGCCTCCTCTATATCCATTGCCGTACAGTCCTCGATGGCGAGTTCATGAAAGTCGAAGACGTTATGGAGTATTTCCGACTCTTTAGCAGTGGGAGATTCGAGGTCAACCCAGATGTCGACATTATCGGATTCAAAAATAGCGGGAAGCTCATTGATCGTGGGATTTTCCAGCGTTCCTTCTGCAATATTATAGCTGTATATGGTTATCATAACGTCCCCCAATTATTTTTCACAGTTATAAAAAACAACATTTTGAGGGTCAAAGTCAACAGTAACCTTTGATATGAGTTTAAAATCAGGTATTTTTTTGCAGATTGTTGAAATGAAAGAAGATTTTTTTATAATTTAAGAAAAAAAGCTTGACATAAATGATTTTTTGTTTTTTATTAGTAATAATAATCATTACTAATATTAATGAAAGGTAAATGTCATTGGAAAAAAATTACCGAATGACATCCCAGCGGAAAGTGATTCTTGATGAACTCAGGAATATGTATTCTCATCCAACCGCTGATGAGATTTATATAATGGTTAGAAGCATTTTACCCCGTATAAGCCTTGGCACAGTATACCGAAATCTTGAGATTCTCTCGAAAATGGGACTGATTTTAAAACTTGAGATCGACACCCATCAAAAACGTTTTGACGGCAATAGTAAAAAGCACTATCATATTCAATGTATCAACTGTAACCGTGTCTATGACATTAATCCCAAAACTGTAAAAATTAATTATTCTGAAGACAATCCGGATGGATGTAAAATTATCGATTACTGTATTCATTTTATCGGATTGTGCAAAGAGTGCATCGAAAAAGATTCCATTTGCAATACGAATTTTACAGACCGATCCGGATTGGACGGTAAAAAAGCCGAAAAACCTAACTTCAGATGAATTCTGATTATCACACTATTAAGGAGGGAAGAGAATGAGCCAGTTAAAAGGAAGTAAGACAGAAAAGAATATACTCACTGCATTTACAGGCGAGTCGCAGGCCAGAAACCGTTACACCTTCTTTGCCAGCCATGCGAAAAAGGAAGGTTTTGTCCAGATTTCTAAAATTTTCACAGAAACTGCCGACCAGGAAAAAGAGCATGCAAAGCGGCTTTTCAAGCTTCTTGAAGGCGGAGAGGTTGAGATCACTGCTTCTTTCCCGGCGGGAGTCATAGGCACCACTCTTGAAA